>JBEVLS010000066.1:0-14321 GCA_040509015.1 Microbacterium sp. | reverse complement strand
CGGCACGTATGCCAACGCGGGTCTGCTCGCGCACCTCGTGCGGTCTCCCGCAGGCACGATCTGGCTCCCGCAGGGCGGTCAGATGCGGCAGGTGCTCGATCCGGGCATCCTCGCCGTCTACGGCATCCCGTCCACGACGAGCGCGGTGTCGACCGCGACGGCGACGAAGCTCCCCGTCGGCGAGCCCGCGCTCTCCCCGGGGGTGTACTCCGACGGCGCGAACGCGCGCGTCGTGGCCACCGAGGGCGGCGAGTTCACGCTGTCCGCCGAGCAGACGGTCGGCGTGGTCCGATCCTCCACACGCGCCCTGACGGCGGCGAGCTTCGCGAAGATCACCGTCGACGGTGCACTCGCGTCGCGGATGCGCAGCGACGGCCGGTCCTTCGTCCTCACCCACGAAGGCTGGCTCGAGGTCTCGGCAGCGGCCTACGGCGGAGACGGCGTGTTCACGCAGCTGCCCGCGCGGGCCTGGCGCGGAATCGCGATCGCGGCCAACGAGCAGCGCCCGCACTACGTGCGCGACGAGGTCAACGCCGTCGAGTACCTCATCTCGGGCGGCGCCGCGCAGCCGGTGTCCGGCGCTGCCGAGCGGGCGAGCATCACCGCTCGCTACGGCGTGCCCACCAAGGTGTGGAGTCTCGTCGGCGGCGCGCTCACGGGCGTGCGGATCAGCTACGACGTGCTCGCCAAGGGGCCGTCGGGCGAGGTCTACCTCATGGACGGCAGCACGCGCTACCGCACCAGCGGATGCGGCGCGGCGGCGGACTTCGGCAAGGACTGCGCGAGCCTGCGCACCCTCACCGGCGCCCAGCTCTCCGGCACGACCGACGGCGGAAACCTGGCGGCGCTCCTGCGCTCACCGGATGGCTACGTGTGGCTGCCGCAGAGCGGCAAGAAGCGCGAGGTGCCCGATCCGCGGGTGCTGGCGGTCTATGGCGTGGGCACGGCCTCCACGGCCGTCTCGGCCCAGGTCATGGCCCAGCTCCCGCTCGGTGCGCCGGTCGTCAGCGCGGGCGTGTACGACGACCGCGCCGGGGACGTGCGCGTGGTGACCGGGGACGGGCGGACGTTCTCGATCCCGGCGACGAGCCGCATCGGATCGGTGACCTCGTCGGCATGGACGATCTCGCCGGCGTCGATCGACCTGCTCACCGCTGAGGGCGACCTGCCTGCGCGCATCACCGCGGGTTCGCAGAGCTATGTGCTCACGAGCGAGGGATGGCTCGCCGTCAACGCGTCGGCGTACGCGCCGCTGGCCTTCTCGTCGATCGGCGCACGGGCGTCCGAGGGCATCCGCTCCGCCGGAGCCGAGCCGCGGCCCCACTTCGTCCGCGAGCAGTCCGACAGCCAGGTGTACCTGGCGTCCGAAGGACTCACCACTGTGGCCGACGACGCGGCGCGCGCGTGGATCGTGTCGACCTACGGCGTCCCGTCCAAGGTCTGGGTGGTCGTCGACGGCACGCTGGGCTGATCGTCCGCGGCCGCGAACGTCGCGAACCGCGCCGAGTGCGGGCCTCTACTTCAGGAGGTTGCGGCTGGCCATCTCGGCGAGCGAGCGCTCGTAGCCGTCCTCTTCGAGCGGCTCGGTGAGCACCCACTCGACGAAGCGCTCGATGCCCTCGTCGAACCCGACGCGGGACTCGAACCCGAGCACGTCGCGCAGGCGCGTGGTGTCGGCCACGTTGTGACGGATGTCGCCCACCCGGTAGTTGCCCGAGATCGTGACCGGGACGCTCGTGCCGAAGGCGCGGAACAGCGCGTCGACGACATCGACCACGGTGGTCTTCGCGCCCGACCCGACGTTCATGACGCTCCCCGAGACCTCCGGGGTCACGCACGCCAGGTACGTCGCCTCGACCACGTCGTCGATGAAGACGAAGTCGCGGCTCTCCTGGCCGTCCTCGAAGATGTTGATCGCCTTGCCCTGGCGGATGAGGGTCGAGAAGATCGAGAGGATGCCGGTGTAGGGGTTCTTGAGCGACTGACCCGGCCCGTACACGTTCTGGTAGCGCAGCGACACGGCCTCGACGCCGATCGCGGGCGCGGTCGTCATGATCAGCGCCTCCTGCGACTGCTTCGTGATGCCGTAGACCGAGGACGGATGCAGCAGCGCGGTCTCCGGCGTCGGGATGAGCGTCAGCTCGCCGCCGTCGGGCCCGTGCACGTCGAAGTCGCCCGCGGCCATGGCGTCGGCGGAGCGGTGCGGCGGGAAGACGACCTCGCCCGACTCGGTGCGGTACGCGCCCTCGCCGTAGATCGAGCGGGACGAGGCCACGACGATGCGGCGCACCGTGTGCGGCTCGTTCGTGAGCAGGTTGAGCAGCTTCGCGGTGCCGCCGATGTTCGCCTCGACGTAGCGGTCGATCTCGTACATCGACTGACCGGTGCCGGTCTCGGCCGCCAGGTGCACGACGACCGTCGCGCCCACGAGGGCGGCCCGCAGGTCGTCGGTGGACGTGACGGTGCCGACCCTCACCTCGGCGATCCCCTCGAGCGACTTCAGCAGCGGCGAGGTGGTCGCGGGGTCGTCGCCGTGCACCTGCGCGACGAGCGAGTCGAGGACCGTGACGCGGTGGCCGTCGGCGACGAGCCGGCGCGCGAGAGTCGAGCCGATGAATCCGGCTCCACCGGTGATGAGGACGTTTTCGGGCATGCGGGACTCTTCTTCGAGACGGATGATCGAGGTCAGACCGTGACGGGCGTCACGTCGCCCAGGCGCGGGTGCTGGCGGTCCTTGTCGGACAGCTCGGCGTCGGCGAGCGGGATCGGCCACGGCACGGCGACCGTCTCGTCCGCGAGGTTGAGGAACGTGTAGCTCGCCTCGGGCGTCCAATGGGCGTTCACGAGATAGCTGTAGGCGGTGTCGGGCTCGAGCGTCTGGAACGCGTTGCCCACCCCGCTGGGCACGAAGATCGCGACGGAGGGATCGATTTCGGCGGTGAACACCGTGCCGAAGCCGTCGCCCTCACGCAGGTCGACCCACGCGCCGAAGACCCGGCCGGTGGCGACCGAGATGAACTTGTCCCACGGCTCGGCGTGGATGCCGCGCGTCGTGCCGACGTTGCGATTGAACGAGATGTTGTTCTGCACCGGTCCGAGATCGGGCAGGCCGAGCGCGGTCATCTTCTCGCGCTGCCAGTTCTCCTTGAACCACCCGCGGTTGTCGCCGTGCACGGGGATGTCGAAGAGGATGAGGCCCGGGATGGTGGTCTCGTGGGCGGCGAGCGTCTTTCCGTATTCCATCGCCGTCACTGTCCCGAGACCGCGTACTTGGCTTCGGCTTCCGCCTTCTGCGGCCGCCACCACGCCTCGTTGTCGCGGTACCAGGCGATCGTGGCTTCGAGGCCCGCGCGGAAGTCGCGGAACTGGGGCTGCCAGCCGAGCTCGTCGCGCAGCTTCGACCAGTCGATCGCGTAGCGCAGGTCGTGGCCGGGGCGGTCCGTGACGAGGTCGTACGCGTCGGCGGGCAGGTCCATGGTCTCGAGGATGAGCTCGACCACCTCGCGGTTGGACTTCTCGCCGTCGGCGCCGATCAGGTACGTGTCGCCGATGCGACCCTTCTCGAGGATGCGCAGCACGGCCGAAGAATGGTCGTCTGCGTGGATCCAGTCGCGCACGTTCAGGCCCTGGCCGTACAGGCGGGGGCGCACGCCGTCGATCACGTTGGTGATCTGCCTCGGGATGAACTTCTCGACGTGCTGCCGGGGGCCGTAGTTGTTGGAGCAGTTGCTGATCGTCGCCTGCACGCCGAACGAGCGCACCCACGCCCGCACCAGCAGGTCGGAGCCCGCCTTCGTCGACGAGTACGGGCTCGAGGGGTTGTAGGGGGTGTGCTCGGTGAAGCGCTCCGGGTCGTCCAGCTCGAGGTCGCCGTACACCTCGTCGGTCGAGATGTGGTGGTACCGGATGCCGGTGGCCCTGGCCGCCTCGAGGAGCGTGAACGTGCCGATCAGGTTCGTCTGGACGAAGGGCGCCGGGCCGCTCAGCGAGTTGTCGTTGTGCGATTCCGCCGCGTAGTGCACGACGGCGTCGTGCTCGGCGAAGAGTGCGTTGACGAGGTCGGCGTCGCAGATGTCGCCGTGCACGAAACGGAAGCGGTCTTCGGGGAGGCCCTCGAGCGAGGCGAGGCTGCCCGCGTACGTGAGCTTGTCGAGGACGGTCACCGTGCTGTCGGTGTTCGCCAGCACATAGTGCACGAAGTCCGAGCCGATGAAACCCGCGCCGCCGGTCACAAGGAGTCTGTCCATTCCGCCGAGTTTACCCGGTGCCGGGTCCATTCCCCGCAGGCGGGCGAGCCGGGACGCCCCGTCCCGCTGGTGCGCTGACTTGTCTCGATCCCCCCGATCGTCGAGACTGGCCTGATGCGCGGCATCGTTCTTGCGGGGGGCACCGGCTCTCGTCTGCACCCCATCACACTCGGCATCTCCAAGCAGCTCGTACCCGTGTACGACAAGCCGATGATCTACTACCCGCTGTCGACGCTGATGCTCGCGGGCATCCGCGACATCCTCATCATCACCACTCCGCACGACGCGGAGCAGTTCGAGCGGCTCCTGGGCGACGGGTCTCAGTTCGGGATCTCGCTGACCTACGCGCAGCAGCCCTCACCCGACGGACTCGCCCAGGCGTTCGTGATCGGCGAGGAGCACATCGGCTCCGAGACGGCGGCGCTCGTCCTCGGCGACAACATCTTCTACGGCCAGGGCCTGGGCACGCGGCTGCGCCGGCACGAGTCGCTGGACGGGGCCGCGGTGTTCGGCTACTGGGTCGCCGATCCCACCGCCTACGGCGTCGTCGAGTTCGACGAGACGGGCCGTGCGCTCACCCTGGAGGAGAAGCCCGCCAACCCTCGCAGCCACTACGCGATCCCCGGTCTGTACTTCTACGACAACGACGTCGTCGAGATCGCGAAGAACCTCCAGCCGTCGGCGCGAGGCGAGCTCGAGATCACGGATCTCAACCGCGTCTACCTCGAGCGCGGCAAGCTGCAGGTCGAGGTGCTCCCGCGCGGCACCGCGTGGCTCGACACCGGCACCTTCGACTCCCTGAGCGAAGCGACCGAGTTCATCCGCACGGTGCAGAAGCGCCAGGGCCTCTCGATCGGCAGCCCCGAAGAAGTCGCGTGGCGACTCGGCTTCCTCTCCGACGACGAGCTGCGCGTGCGCGCGGAGCCTCTCGTCAAGAGCGGCTACGGCGCCTACCTGCTCGAGATCCTCGCGCAGGGACGACACAGCTAGCCAGGTAGAATCCTGAGGTCGGCGACACGTCAGCCGCTGTCCATCAGGCTGTGCGCGACGAGCGAGTTGCCGCATCGAGGAGTGAGCTTTTGCATATCGAGCATCGCGCGGATGTCGTGGCGCCCGTCCCCTTCCCGGCGGATGGCCGACGCGTCGTCTTCTACCTGCTGCACGACACACGCGGCGACGTGGACGACTACATCGTCTACAAGCTGTCCCAGCTCCGTCCCTACGCCGAGCACATCTTCGTCGTCGTCAACGGCGAGCTCAACGACGCCGGGCGTGCGCGGCTCGAGGGTGTCGCCGACACGATCTGGGTGCGCGAGAACGTCGGCTTCGACGTCTGGGGCTACAAGACGGCGATGGAGCAGTTCGGCGCGGAGCGGCTCGCCGAGTACGACGAGCTCATCCTGATGAACTACACCTGGTTCGGGCCCGTGCGCTCCTTCGCGCCCCTGTTCGAGCGCATGGACGCCGAGCCCGTGCACTTCTGGGGCATGACCGACTACCCCGGTGAGAAGCCGAACCCCTACACCCGCACGGGCGAGATGCACCGTCACCTCCAGTCGCACTGGATCGCCGTGCGCCGCGCGATGTTCACGAGCGCCGCGTTCCAGGAGTACTGGGACACGATGCCGATGATCACGACCTACGTCGAGTCGATCCTCAATCACGAGACGCGCTTCACCCATCACTTCGAAGAACTCGGGTTCGTCGACGGCGTGGCCTACTCGTGGGAGGACTACCCCTCGCGGCATCCGGCGCTGTTCAACGCCGACCTGCTCATCGACGACGGGTGCCCGGCCCTCAAGCGCCGCGCGTTCTTCCACTACCCGCCGTACCTCGACCAGCACGCGGTGATCGGCCGCTGGACCATCGAGCGGGCCGCCGGCTACGGCTATCCCGTCGAGATGATGTTCCAGAACCTCGCGAAGAACTCGCCGCCCAAGTCGCTCTATGCGGACGCCTCGATGATGGAGGTCCTGCCGGACGTCGACGTCTCGTACGACCCCGAGAACCCGCTCCGACTCGCGGCTGTCGTGCACCTCTTCTACGAAGAGATGACCGACGAGCTCATGGACCGGCTGGTGATGCTGCCCGAGAAGTTCGACCTCTTCATCACGACGACCGATCAGGCCAAGTCCGATGCGATCCAGGCGATCCTCGACCGTCGCGCAGACGAGAAGGTCGCCAACTCCGAGATCCGCATCCTGCCCTCGAACCGCGGTCGGGACCTCAGCGCCTTCTTCATCGCGTGCCGCGACGTCCTCGAGCCCGGTCGCTACGACCTCGTGGTGAAGATCCACTCGAAGAAGACCGTCCAGGACTCCTTCAACCACGGCCGGTACTTCAAGTACCAGCAGCTCGACAACGTGCTCCACTCCGACGGCTACGCCGCCAACGCCGTGGCGCTCTTCCAGAAGGAGAAGGGCCTCGGACTCGCGTTCCCGCCGATGATCCACATCGGCTATCCGACGATGGGACGCGGCTGGTACGCCAACAAGGCGCCCGCCGAGAAGCTCGCCGAAGAGCTCGGCATCAAGGTGCCCTTCGACGAGATCTCACCGCTCGCGCCCTACGGATGCTTCTGGTTCGCGCGCCCCGAGGCGCTGCGGCTCCTGGTCGACCGCGAGTGGAAGTACGAGGAGTACGCCGCGCCCGACAAGCACCGCGACGGCAGCCTCGCGCACGTGCAGGAGCGGATCATCACGTATGCGGCGGCCGAGCTCGGCTACCACACGCGCACGATCTCGACGACCGAGCACACGGCGATCAGCCACGCTGCCCTCGACTTCAAGCTCGATCAGATGGGCGCCACGATGCCCGGGTATCCGATCGACCAGATCCAGTTCCTGCACCGCGCGGGGTGGCTCGGTCACGGCGGCATCGTCGCGCTCACCCGTGTCTACCTCAAGCTCAACCACCCGAAGATCGCCGCGGCGCTGCGTCCGCTCGACAAGCCGGCGCGCATGACGCACGCGTGGCTGTGGCGTCTTCGGCACCGCAAGGAGCTCGCGAAGTATCGCGAGGAGGTGGAAGGTGACCTCACTGAAGGCGAGCTTCGACCCACGGAGTAACAGCATCGGCTTCCTGCGGTGGCTGATGGCCTTCATGGTCATCTTCTCGCACGCAGGGCCGCTCGCCGGCTTCTACGGCGGCCAGGACCTCGGCACCCAGTGGAGCACGGAGCAGTCGCTCGGCGGGGTCGCCGTGGCGGGGTTCTTCTTCCTCTCGGGATTCCTGATCACCAAGAGCAAGATGGGTCGCGCGTCGACCCCGCGCTATTTCTGGCGCCGCATCATGCGCATCTTCCCGGGCTTCTTCCTGGTGCTGATCGTGACGGCGTACGTCCTCGCGCCGATCGCCTGGATGCGCGAAGCCGGCACGATGGACGGGTTCTGGAACGCGACGGTCGATTCGCCGCTGACCTACTTCTCGAACAACATGTGGCTGCCCCTGAATCAGCACAGCATCGCCGGCATGGGCACCACGATCCCGTTCTACACGGACCACGGCGGGTTCGAATGGAACGGGTCGGCGTGGACCCTCGCCTTCGAGTTCGGCTGCTACATCCTCGTCGCCGTCCTCGGCGTGATCGGCGCCCTGAGCAACCGCCTCATCGGCGGCATCATCGCCACGAGCATCATCCTCCTCGCCACGATGCAGTGGCTCGGAATGGGCAACATCGGATCGCTGACCTCCGCGTTCACCGACTACCGGGTGCTCCTCCTGTACGCGCCGTTCGCCTTCGGCATCCTGTTCGCCCTCTTCGGCGAGAAGATCCCGATCGACAACCGCCTCGCGATCGCCTGCGTGCTGATCGCGGGCTACACCTACGCCAAGGGCGGGTGGCTCGTCGTCGGCCAGTACGCCTTCTGCTACGTGCTCATCTGGTTCGCGATCAAGGTGAAGTTCCTCAAGAACTGGGACAAGCACGGCGACTTCTCGTACGGCATCTACATCATCGCCTGGCCGCTCATGCAGTTCGCCGCGTACTTCGGGCTGCAGAACGCCGGGTGGCTCGTGTACCACCTCGTCATCGTCGCCGGATGCCACGCCTACGCCTACCTGAGCTGGCATCTGATCGAGCGTCCGGCCCTCCAACTCAAGGACTGGACCCCGAAGTGGCTCGAGAAGCTGCTGGCTCGCACGGCGCGTCCGCGCAAAGCGGCGATGGACTGGCTGGATCCGAACCACGAGGCCGCCAAGGCGGCACGGCCGCCGCTCCCGGCCGGGGGAGCGCCCGACATCACCCGTCCCGCTGACACCTCGTCGGTCCTGACGGTCACGCCCGCGTCCAAGGACGGCGGCGCGTGAGCGGCACCGGCGGCGCGGACATCGTCCACGGCGCGGGCATCCCGAGTCCGCGGTGGTGGCGCCGCTTCCGCGACATCCCTCTCATCGTCCTCGCGATCCTCTCGGTCGCGGCGGCGGTCGTCGGCTGGGTCACGCAGTACCGCATCGACTCGGCCGGAGCGGCGCCCGCTGCGGTGGCGCCCACTCCCGGTGCGGGCGACGACGCGACCGCGGCCGTCTGCCGTCCTCCGATCGCGCCGCCCGAGGATCAGCCGTGGATCGACGACGATACGGCGGCGAGCGACGTCTGGGCCGCGAACGCCGCGCTCCTGACGGACCCGGTCGTCCTCGGCCGCGACGGCTGGGCGTTCTACAACGACCAGATCGAGGAGAACTTCTCGCAGGCGATCGGGCGCCGGTACCTGACCGTCGCCGAGATGACCGCGTGGCACGACTACTTCTCGACGCTCGAATCAGCCCTCACCGAGCAGGGCATCGAGCTGTCGATCCAGATCAGCCCGTCGGCCACGAGCGTCTACCCCGAGCAGCTTCCCGAGTGGACCGACGGCATCGTCGGGTCGACTCCTCTCGACCAGTTCCTGGCCGCGTCGACCGACCTGCCCATCGTGGACTTCCGCGCTGACCTGCGCGCGGCGGCGGAGTCCGACTCGGTCTACACGCCGGTCAACAGCCACTGGACGGACTACGGCGGCTACGTCGCGTGGCAGACCTATGCGGCGTGCCACGAGGCGATGTTCCCCGCTGCCGACCCGCTGTGGGTCCCGGCGCTCGACGACGTCGAGAGCACCCGCATCTACAACGAGTACGCGGCATACGGCGTGCCCGACGTCGACCCGGCGTGGACGGTGCCGGTGTTCTCCGACCCGTTCGCCGACGTCGAGGTCACCGCGGCCGACGGCACGGTCGCGACGACGGACGGCGAAACCCAGGTCGACCTGTCGAAGCTCCCCGCCTCGACCCGCACCGAGGGAGCGTCGTCGGCGCGCACGGCGCTGATCATGCGCGACTCGATGGGCAACGCCCTGACCCCCTACTGGGGGCAGGCCTTCGCGCAGACGTGGCAGATCCAGCACCGGTACGACGACTGGTCGAACCCGCCGGACTACCGGGCGCTCGTCGACCAGTACAAGCCGGATGTCGTGATCGTGCAGCTCGCCGAGCGGCATCTCGTCAACGCCCCCGCCGTGGGCGTCGACTCGGGCTACTGAGCGGCGGCGCCGGCCTCGTCGCGCGCCATGATCTCGCGGATGACGGTCGCGTCCCCCCACACTCCGGGGGAGTCGTAGGGGCGATCGGGGAACGCGCCGTACTGCAGCGTCAGTCCGAGGTCGTTCTCGACGATGTACTGCTCGATCTGCTGCGCGAGCGACACGGGGACGCCCGAGCTGCAGCTCAGGGTGCCCGTCACGTCTTCGGCGTCGGTGAGCGCGGCGAGCTGGCGGCCGAGCTCCTCGACGCGGATGAAGTCGTACAGGTTCTTGCCGGTCGTGAACGGGAACTCGGTCTTCCCCGCGTCCGCGGCATCGAGGAGCTTGCGGAAGATCGACTCGCTGCGGCGGTCGTCGCCGTAGATGTAATAGGCGCGTGCCCACGCGAGCGACGTCGTCGAGGGCACGGCGAGGGCGAGGGAGCGGCGCAGCGCCTCTTTCGCGATGCCGTACTGCGAGAGCGGCGCCGTCGGGGTGTCCGCTTCGATGGCGCCCTCCCAGTAGCCGACCTCGTGCATCGTGCCCAGCGCGACGATGCGGGCGACACCGCGCTCGGCGAGTCCGGTGAGCAGGTCGAAGTGCGCCGAGAGCTGCGACATGTGGGCGGACGAGTTGTGCCGGAAGCCGTCCTTCCAGGCGAGGTGCACCACAGCGTGGGGGAGTTCGCCCCAGACGGCCGGGTCGAAGTCCGGGGCGAGGATGTCGGCGTGGACGACCTCGGCGCGCGGGTCGAGCCCCTCGCCCTTGCCCGGACGAACCGCCGCGACGACGTCGTGGCCGCGGTCGAGCAGGGCGGTGACGACGTGGGGACCGAGGTAGCCCGCGGCTCCCGTGACGACGACTCGCGACATTCTGATCATCCTTTCGGGTGGAGCCGTACGACGAGGTTCATCGCTGCGCAGCCGGGCTGCTCGGGCGGCTCCCGTTCGAGGATAGCGTCGGGCCGTGTGTGCACCGGTTTGCCAGACGGCTCCCGGGTATAGTGATGCAGTTGATTGACGTAGGTGGAGCACTTGGACACGACTGATCGGTTCGCTCGCCTTGCCGAGACCCCGTTTACGACAACGGATGCCCGAGGACTCGAACTTCCGGTGCGTGGCGGCAAGTTCCGAGAGATCTACGAGCGACGCGACCTTCTGGGTCTGCTCGTTCGCCGCGACCTGCAGGCGCGGTACCGCGACAGCGTGCTCGGATTCCTCTGGACCCTGATCCGTCCGATCGTCCAGTTCCTGATGTACTACCTCGTGCTCGGGCAGTTCCTGCGGGCGGCCGAGGGCATCCCGCAGTTCGCGATCTTCCTGTTCGCCGGCCTCACGATCTACAGCTTCTTCGCCGAGGCCGTGCAGGGCTCGACGTCGTCGATCCTCGCGAATGCGGGTCTCGTGAAGAAGATCTACCTTCCGCGCGAGATCTTCCCGCTCGCGAGCGTGGGGGCGGCGGGGTTCATGTTCCTCGTCCAGTGCCTCGTGCTGCTGACGGGAGCGATCGTCTTCCAGGCGCTGCCGGCACCGGTCGAGATGCTGTGGTTCTTCCCGTCCGTGCTGCTCATGCTCGTGTACGCGCTCGCGTTCGGCATCCTCCTGTCGGCGCTGAACGTGTACCTGCGCGACGTGCAGTACGTCACCGACGTCGTCATGATGCTGGCGATGTGGGGTTCGCCCATCGTCTACGGCTGGACGATGGCGCGCGACGCATTCGCCACGCTGGGCCTGCCGTCGTGGGTCCTCGAGGTCTACACCAACAACCCGATCACGCTCGGCGTGCTCGGATTCCGCCAGGCTTTCTGGGGCGCGGGCACGCCGGGTGACTATCCCGATGATCTGGGGATGAGGATGCTGGTGGCCGGAGTCATCGGACTCGTGCTGCTCTTCGTCTCGCACCGCATCTTCACCCGCCTCCAGGGCAACTTCGCGCAGGAGATGTGATGGTCGTCTCACCCCGTCCGGGCCCCGTCGTCGTGCGCGTCGAAGATGTCACGAAGCAGTTCATCGTGCGCATGGACAACACGCTGAAGGAGCGCGTCGTCCACGGCGGGCGTCGCGGGCGCGTGCACAAGCAGGAGTACACGGCCGTCAGCGGCGTGAACCTCGAGATCCAGGCCGGCACCACCGTGGGTCTTCTCGGCCCGAACGGATCCGGCAAGAGCACGCTCCTCAAGCTCATCGGCGGCATCGTCTCGCCCACCTCCGGCCGTGTGCAGACCCGCGGTCGCATGGCGGCGCTGCTCGAGCTCGGGGCCGGGTTCCATCCCGACCTGAGCGGACGCGAGAACGTGTTCCTCAACGCGTCGATCATGGGGATGACGCGGTCCGAGACGACCGAGCGCTTCGACGAGATCCTCGAATTCAGCGGCATCGGCGACTTCATCGACACACAGGTCAAGTTCTACTCGTCGGGCATGTTCGTGCGACTCGCGTTCGCCGTGGCGGTGCACACGGATCCGGACGTGCTCCTGGTCGACGAGGTGCTGGCCGTCGGCGACGAGGCCTTCCAGCGCAAATGCATGGAGCGGATCGCCAAGTTCCGCAAGGAGGGGCGCACGATCGTCCTGGTCTCGCACTCGGCCGCACAGGTGCAGGAGCTCTGCGACCGGGGTGTGGTGCTCAAGGACGGCGAGATGGTGTTCGACGGCGACGTGAACGAAGCCGTCTCGGCGCTGCGCGATGTGCTCGAGGGGCGCCGCGTCGGCGAGAAGCCGCCGCCCGAGCCGGTCAAGCCGATCGAGGTCACCAAGATCGACGTCCTCGACGAGGCCGGAAAGCCCCGCAAGGTCGTGCCCGTGGGCGAACGGATGCGGATCCGCATCAAGGTGCGCGCGAAGCAGGACATGCCGACCTGGGCGACGGGGTTCAGCATCGACACCCCCATGGGGCAGATGGTGCTCGCCTCCAACACCGAGCGCCTGGGCATCGACCTGCCCGCCATCCCCGCCGGCGACTCGTCCATGGAATTCGTGATCGACAGCGCGAACTTCGGCGCGGGCCAGTACTTCGTCAACGCGAACGTGTCGGAGGTCATCGACATCGACACCCACGTGCTGATGCAGGGCGCCCGCTTCACGGTGAAGGGTGACGAGCGCAACCTCGGCACCGTCGCGGCAGCGATCACGGCGGCCTGAGCGGGAGCGCCGTGACCGAGCCCGCGTCGATGCCGAAGGTCTCGATCATCGTCCCGGTCCACAACTCCGAGCGATACCTCGAGGCATGCGTCGCGTCGATCCTCGAGCAGGACTATCGAGACATCGAGGTGCTGCTGGTCGACGACGGCTCGACCGACGGGTCGGGCGCGATCTGCGACCGCTTCGCCGCCGCGGATGCCCGGGTCGTGGTGGTGCACCGCGAGAACGGCGGCATCGCGGCCGCGCAGAACAGCGGATTGGATGCCGCGACCGGCGAGCTCGTCACGTTCTGCGACAACGACGACCTGATGAGTCCGCGCATGATCGGTCGGCTCGTCGAGATCCTCGTCGAGTCGGGCGCGGACATGAGCTGCTGCCGGTGGTCCAACGTGGGCGCGAGCGTCGCGGCATCCGAACTCGACGCGGCCGTCGATGAGCGGCCGGGCCGCACCATCGTCTTCGATCGGCCCGGCACGCAGTATCAGACCGTCTTCAGCCTGCTGCTGCGCCGACTCACCCGCAGCGAGCTGCGCTACTTCAGCGAGGCGAACTGGGGCAAGCTGTACCGTCGGTCGCTCTTCGACGGCATCCGATTCCCCGAGCACCGGTACGCGCAGGATGTCGCCGTCGCGATGGACCTCTACAGCCGCATGGATCTCGTCGCCTCGTGCGAGGACAGGCTCTATTACTGGCTCCAGCGCTCCGACAGCGTGTCGCACCAGCTGCGCACCACCCGGTACTACCACGACATCGTGCGCGCGCACGGGCACAGCTTCGACGTGGCGCTCCGCGAGGGCATCCTGCCCGCCCGCGCCTATTACGGTCTGACGGCGATCGATCGTGAGAAGCGCAGCATCGTGACGGCTGAGGACCGCGAGCTCTACGAAGAGGACCGGCGCTATGTCGCCGAGCGACTGGCGGCGCTCACTCCGTGGCAGCGCCTGCGCTGCGGGGCACTGCGGGCGCTGCGTTCGTTCGAGACGCGGATCTACGACCGCACGGTGCACCGACGCACGTGACGCACGACCCGGCATCTAGGATTCTGTGATGGCTACACGCGAGGAGTGCTGATGGATCTTCTCATCGTCGGATCAGGACTCTTCGGTCTCACGATCGCGGAGCGGGCCGCGGCGTCCGGTCGCAAGGTCACTCTGATCGACCGTCGCCACCACATCGGCGGGAACGCGTACAGCGAGGCCGATCCCGAGACGGGGATCGAGGTGCACCGTTACGGAGCGCATCTCTTCCACACGTCCAACCCGGCGGTCTGGGAGTACGTGAACCGCTTCACGACCTTCACCGACTATGTGCACCGCGTCTACACGACCCATCGCGGAGTCGTCTATCCGCTGCCGATCAACCTCGGCACGATCAACCAGTTCTTCGGCTCGGCCCTCTCGCCGTCGCAGGCCCGCGCGCTGATCCACGAGCAGGCGGGCG
>JBEVLS010000065.1:0-5533 GCA_040509015.1 Microbacterium sp. | reverse complement strand
CCGCCATCGACACCCGACCCGGAGCGGAGTGGTGGCGCACCGCCGTGATCTACCAGATCTACCCGCGCTCGTTCTCCGACAGCTCCGGCGACGGCATCGGCGACCTGCCGGGCGTCACGGCCCACCTCGACGATCTCGCCGAGCTCGGTGTCGACGCGATCTGGCTGAGCCCCTTCCAGCGGTCGCCGCAGAAGGACGCCGGCTACGACGTCGCCGACTTCTGCGATGTCGACCCGCTCTTCGGCACCCTCGCCGACTTCGACGTGATGCTCGCCGAGGCTCACGCCCGCGGCATCCGGATCATCGTCGACCTCGTGCCGAACCACTCGTCCGACCAGCACGTGTGGTTCCAGCGAGCCCTGGTCGCCGCGCCCGGCAGCGTCGAGCGCGCGCGGTACATGTTCCGCGACGGCAAGGGCGAGAACGGCGAACTGCCGCCCAACAACTGGGAGTCCGTGTTCGGCGGCCCGGCCTGGACGCGCATCGTCGAGCCCGACGGCACCCTCGGCCAGTGGTACCTGCACCTCTTCGACTCGTCGCAGCCCGACTTCGACTGGTCGAACGAGGAGGTGCGCGAGGAGTTCCGCCGCGTGCTGCGCTTCTGGCTCGACCGCGGGGTCGACGGCTTCCGCGTCGACGTCGCCCACGGACTCGTCAAGGCCGAGGGCCTTCCCGACTACACGCCCGATCCCGAAGCCGGCTCGATGGGCGGCGAAGAGGAGAACGTGCCCTACTGGGGTCAGCCCGGTGTGCACGACGTCTACCGCGACTGGCACACGCTGCTCGCCGAGTACGACGGCGACCGCGCCCTGTGCGCCGAGGCCTGGCTGCCGACGCCGGCGAAGACCGCCCTGTGGGTCCGTCCCGACGAGATGCACCAGGCGTTCAACTTCGCCTACCTCGAGACGGGTTGGGATGCCGCGGCCCTCCGCGCCGTCGTCGACGAGTCGCTCGAGGCGTACAGCGCCGTGGGTGCGCCGAGCACGTGGGTGCTGTCGAACCACGACGTGGTCCGCCACGCATCCCGCCTCGCGCTGACCGCCGAGAACCCGCAGGGGTACGGCATCGGTCCGGACTCCCCCGGCAAGCCCATCCCCGAGGTGGGACTCCGCCGTGCGCGCGCCGCGTCGTCGATCATGCTCGCCCTCCCGGGTTCGGCCTACCTCTACCAGGGCGAGGAGCTCGGCCTGCCCGAGGTCATCGACATCCCGGGCTCGGCGCGGCAGGATCCGACGTGGTTCCGCACGAACGGCGAGCGCTACGGGCGCGACGGATGCCGCGTGCCGATCCCGTGGACGGCGCAGGGCCCCGGCTACGGCTTCAGCCCGACGGGCGCCTCGTGGCTTCCGCAGCCCGTCGAGTGGGAGATCCTCGCCCGAGACGTGCAGGTCGACGACCCGTCCTCGACGCTGTCGCTCTATCGCGCGCTGCTCGCGGCGCGGAAGACGCACGGCCTCGGCGCGGGCACCCTGGAGTGGATCGACGGCCTCGGCGATGACGTGCTGGCGTTCCGCAACGGGAGCGTGACGGTCGTGGCCAACCTCAGCCTCACGCCGATCGCCCTCCCGGACGGCGTCGTGATCGCGGCCAGCGGTTCGGTCGCGGCCGGGGTTCTGCCCACCGACACGGCGGTCTGGCTCACGACGGACTGAGCGGAGGCGACATGGCCGGCATCGACGACGTGGCGCGACTGGCCGGGGTGTCCACGGCGACGGTGTCGCGCGCGCTCAGCGGTCGCGGACCCGTGTCGCCGGCCACGCGGCAGCGGGTCGAGGCCGCTGCCGAGAGCATCGGCTACGTCGTCTCGGCGTCGGCGTCGAGCCTGGCCTCCGGACGGATGCGCAACGTCGGGGTGCTGGTGCCGTTCGTCGATCGGTGGTTCTTCTCGACCGTGCTGCGGGGCATCTCCGAGGCGCTCATGCGACGCGGCTACGACCTGACGCTCTACAGCCTGACGGCCGACCGCGACGAGCGGCGGGACGTCTTCGAGACGTTCCTCAAGCGCCGGCGCATCGACGGGGTCGTGGCGATCTCGATCGAGCTCGGCGACGAGGAGATCTCGCGGCTGGCCGAGCTCGACCTGCCCGTCATCGCGATCGGCGAGCCCAATCCGCGCCTGACCACGCTGACCGTCGACGAGATCGCGGTGGCGCGCCTGGCGACCGAGCACCTCATCGCGCTCGGTCATCGCTCGATCGCCCACATCGGCGCGAGTCCCGCCCCCGACACCGACCCGCGCGTGGCCGCCCATCGGCGGCGGGGATTCGAGCAGGCGCTGGCGGATGCCGGGATCCCCGCCGACCCCGCCCTGTTCGAGCCCGCCGACTTCACGATCGAGGGCGGATTCCGCGCCGCCGAGCGCCTGCTCGACCGCGGGGGTGCGCTTCCGACGGCGATCTTCGCCGCCTCGGACGAGATGGCCGTCGGCGCGCTCCTCGCGGCGCGGGAGCGCGGCATCCGGGTGCCCGACGACCTCTCGATCGTCGGAGTCGACGGCCACGACCTGAGCGGATTCTTCCGCCTGACCACGGTCGAGCAGTTCCCCCGACAGCAGGGCGAGCGCGCCGCCGAGGCCATCCTCGAGGTCATCGAGGATCCGAGGTCTCCTCACGAGCGCGCCGATCTGCCGTTCGAGCTCGTCGTCCGCGACTCGACCGCCCCGCGCTGACCCGCTCGGTAGGCTCGACGGCATGGCTATCGACCTCGACGCGCTCTACATCGACCTGCACCGGCATCCGGAACTCTCCTTCCAGGAGACCCGCACGGCAGGAGTCGTCGCCCGGCACCTCACCGATCTCGGCATCGAGTTCGAAGAGGGGATCGGCCGCACGGGCATCGCGTCGGTCATCCGCAACGGCGACGGGCCGACCGTGTGGCTGCGCGCCGATATGGACGGCCTCCCCGTCGCCGAGGACACCGGCCTCGCGTACGCGTCGACGGCGCGCGGCACCGACCCCGCGGGCCTCGAGGTGCCCGTCATGCACGCGTGCGGTCACGACATGCACGTCACCGCCCTGCTCGGCGCTCTCGAGAAGCTCGTCGCGACGAAGGACGAGTGGTCCGGCACGGTCGTCGCGGTCTTCCAGCCCGCCGAGGAGTACGGCGCGGGCTCGCAGGCCATGATCGCCGACGGCGTGCTCGATCGATTCCCCAGGCCCGACATCGTCCTCGGCCAGCACGTCACGCCTCTTCCCGCCGGCACGATCGGCGTGCGCAGCGGAACGCAGATGGCGGCATCCGACGGCCTGACCGTGAAGCTCTTCGGTCGCGGCGGCCACGGATCGCGGCCCCACTCGACGATCGACCCGGTCGTGATGGCGGCGGCGACCGTCATGCGGCTCCAGACCGTCGTCTCGCGCGAGGTCGATCCGCGCGACGTGGCCGTGGTGACGGTCGGGTCGATCCACGCGGGTCTGAAGAACAACATCATCCCCGCCGACGCGACGCTCGAGCTGAGCCTGCGCTATCCCGACGACGACGCGCGCGGGCGCGTCATGGAGAAGGTCGAGCGCATCGTCCGTGCCGAAGCCCAGGCATCGGGTGCAGAGCAGGAGCCCTCGATCACGATCGACCACACGCTCCCCCCGACGATCAACGACGTCGAGTCGACGGAGCGCCTGACCTTCGCGTTCGACCGCGTCTTCGGCGAGGGCACGGTCGTCGACCCGGGCATGTTCACCGGCAGCGAGGACGTCTCGTGGTTCGCCCGCGAGTCCGGCGCGCCCCTGGTGTTCTGGTTCTGGGGGGGTGTCGACCCCGCCACGTACGCGGCGGCCGAGGCGGCCGGCACGATCGCGCGCGACATCCCGACGAACCACTCGCCGTTCTTCGCCCCCGAGATGCATCCCACCATCGAGGTCGGCGTCGACGCGCTCGTGGTCGCCGCGCGGGAGTTCCTGAACTAGTCCTCGTCGCGGGCGTCGGCCACGCGCATCCCCGAGATGAGACCCGGGATGCCGCGCCCCGCCGTCGTCGTGAAGAACAGGACGGACGACGCGAGCGCGAACAGCGGTCCGGCGATGCCCCACAGACCCGGCAGCATCCCGAGCAGAGTGACGCCGCTGATGCCGCCCATCCACCGCAGCGGTCGTGCGAGCCACGCGGGCACCGGTCCGCCGGTGTACCGCAGCTGGACGGCCAGGTCTCCGATCGACCGGCCGGTCACCAGGATGACGACGAGCCACGTCAGGGCGGCGACCAGTGCCGCGACGACTTCGCCGGTGTCGCCCGCGACCACGGCATCCCGCTCGCCCAGCTGCGTCAGCACCACCTGCGCCACGACACCCGCCGAGAGATACACGAGACCGAACGCGATGAGGTCGCACAGGATCGCGACGGCCCGGCGACCGCGCGTCACGGGCCGAGGCTCGTCGGCATCCGGCGCCCTGCCCATGCCCCGGTGCCTCTTGGGCACGACGAGCGACAGGATCGATCCCAGGATCGCGCCGGTGGTGTTCGTGAGCATGTCGTCGACGTCGAACACCCGGTACGCGCAGGGGTAGACCCCCCAGACGCCCGTCAGCTGCGTCGTCTCGATGAAGACCGACAGGCCGAGCCCCACGGCGAGCGCGACGAGGATCCCGCGGCCGCCCAGCACGCGCACGAAGAAGCCGAGCGGCACGAACAGCAGCACGTTGAGCAGCAGCTGCAGCACCGCGGGGTCGGTGAGCGTGCGGCCGGGCCGCGCCACGGCGCCGCGCACGTCGTCGACGAACTGGAAGAGGTCGAGATTCGTCCCGACGCACCGGATCGCGTCGGGATCGGGCAGCGGCAGGAGCGTGTAGGTCCAGATCGCCCAGAAGTAGATGAGCGCTGCTCCCCACAGCACGAACCGTCCGAAGCTCAGACCGCCGCGGCGCCGATAGCTGATCGCGACGAAAGGGACGAAGAGCACGAAGCCGAACGCCGCGCCGATCGCGATGGCCAGGATGCCGAGGCTGATCTGTTCGTCCACCCGGCGATTCTGTCAGCCGTAAGGATTTCGTGAGGACGGCGTCCTGACGCTTTCCGTGCGAGTAACGTCGCACGGCGTGACCCATGAACCCCGTGAGGATGCGCCCGAGACGCCTCGCGCGAAACGCATCATCCTCGGCGATCCTCTGACGTCCGAGAAGCTCGAGGATCAGCTGCTCCCGAAGAAGCGGGCCCTCCCGATCTTCGCGTCCGACGCCCTGAGCTCGGTGGCCTACGCGCCGCAGGAGCTGCTCATGATCCTGCTCATCGGCGGCACGGCGTTCCTCGCCTTCAGCCCGTGGGTCGCCGCTGCGGTCGTCGTGCTGCTCGTTGTGGTCGTCGTCAGCTATCGGCAGCTCATCAAGGCCTATCCGTCGGGCGGCGGCGACTACGAGGTCGCGCGCAAGAACCTCGGCGAGGTGCCCGGTGTCGTCGTGGCATCCGCCCTGCTCGTCGACTACGTGCTGACCGTGGCCGTCTCGGTCGCCTCGGGTGTCGACAACATCATCTCGGCGATCCCCGAGCTCAACCCCGGCCGCATCGAACTCGCGGTCGGCTTCGTGATCCTCATCATCCTGGT
>JBEVLS010000064.1:0-7273 GCA_040509015.1 Microbacterium sp. | reverse complement strand
GGGTTCACGCCGATCTCCATGTTCCCCACCTGCTGGATCGCTTCGGGGATGACCTACCCCGAGCTGATCAGCGATCTCGTCGACGGGGCGCTCGGGCGTGCCGCTTCTGCAAGAGGAGCAGCCTGATGCCCCGTTTCGATCTCGACGAGCGTGCGCTGCGCGACTACGCCCCCGACGTCCGCGTAGAGGACGACTTCGACGATTTCTGGCAGCGCACGCTGGCCGAGTCGCGCGCCGCCTCGTCGGAGGCGCTCCTCACACCGGTGGATTCGCGCCTGCGCGCAGTGGAGCTGTCGGACGTGACGTTCTCGGGCTTCGCGGGCGACCCGGTGCGCGGGTGGTACCTGCGCCCGGCCGGGGTGAGCGAGGACCTCCCGACGATCGTGGAGTACGTCGGCTACGGCGGCGGCCGCGGAGCCGCCCACGAGCGCCTGGCATGGGCGTCGGCGGGCTACGCGTACGTGGTGATGGACACGCGGGGGCAGGGCTCGTCGTGGGGGACGGGCGGCGCGACGGAGGACCCGCACGGCACCGGCCCGAGCGTGCCGGGCTTCATGACCCGCGGCATCCAGTCGCCCGACACGTACTACTACCGGCGGCTCATCACCGACGCCGTCCTCTGCGTCGACGCCGTGCGCACGTTCGCCGGCGTGGACGCCGATCGGATCGCCGTCGCCGGCGGCAGTCAGGGCGGAGGCCTGGCGCTGGCGGTGTCGGGACTGCGGTCGGATCTTGCAGGGCTCATGACGGACGTGCCCTTCCTCACCCACTTCGAGCGCGCCGTCGGCATGACCGGACGCGATCCGTACGCCGAGATCGCGCGGTATCTCGCCAACCACCGGGGGACCGAAGAGGACGTCTTCCGTACGCTCAGCTACGTCGACGGCGTCAACTTCGCCCGTCGCGCCACCGCGCCCGCGCTCTTCTCCGCCGCCCTCCACGACGCGACCTGCCCGCCGTCGACGGTGTTCGCCGCGTACAACGCGTACGCCGGGACCGACAAGCAGATCACCGTCTACCCGTTCAACGACCACGAGGGGGGCGGCCCGGACCGCTGGCCCGACCTCGTGGCGTTCGCGGACGCGCGACTCGGCGTCTGATCCGCCGGCTCGTCGCCCCGTGTCGAGTCGTCCCTCGATCCAGTCCAGGCGCGAGCTCGCGTCGGACTGACGCTCAGCCCTCGTCGGGAAGGAGCTCGCTGGTTTCGACGCAGGCGCTCTCGAGCGTCGACCAGCCGGCCACGAGCGGTCCGAGCAGTTCGAGGACCGCGTTGGACGACACGACCTCGTTGTCGATCAGCACCTCGACCGCGGGCGTCCGGCCGTAGGAGGTCACGAGGTACTGGGGCGCCCTGGATTCGTCGACCACCCAGTCGACGCCGCCGAGCGTGATGCACCGCGCTTCGGTCGGGCCCGGCGGCGTGACGCCGCACGCGAGGATGACCGCCGTCGGGTCGCCCCACGCGCCCGTCGCCTGGGCGTCGGTCCAGCGTCGCTTCTCGCCGTCGACCGTGCCGGGCAGCCGCACGATGAGGTCGGCGCACGCCGTGTTGCCGGCATCCTCGGCCGGCTCCAGGGCGACGGTGGTCGCGCAGCCGGCGAGGAGTGCGGTGAGTGTCGCCGCCGTGACGGCGAGAGCGATCGTTCGGAGCAGGCGCACCCGTCCAGGCTAACCCGCGCACCCGGCGTCGCCGGTCGGTCCGCGGTCGCGGTCGGTCGCCCGGTAGCGTGAAGGCGTGACCACAGTCGACCCTCGCGTGGGCGATCTCAGCGAAGGTGCCATCCTGCGCCGCATCCTGGACCGTCTCGGACCCTCGACGGCGCTCGTCGGGCCGGGCGACGACGCCGCGGTGCTCGCGGCGCCCGACGGGCGCGTCGTCGCGACGACCGACACGCTCGTCCACGGTCCGGACTTCCGCCTGGCGTGGTCGTCGGCGTTCGACCTCGGCTGGAAGTCCGCCGCCGTCAACCTCGCAGACGTGGCCGCGATGGGCGCGCGCCCCACAGCCCTCCTCGTGGCCCTCGCGATGCCCGACGACACGCGGCTCTCGTGGGTCGAGGGTTTCGCCGACGGACTGCGCGCGGCATGCGAGGCGCTCGCGCCCGGTTGCGCCGTCGAAGGCGGCGACCTCACGGTGTCGGACACCTTGACGATCGCCGTCACCGCGCTCGGGTCGCTCGACGGTCGATCACCGGTGCTCCGCTCGGGCGCGCGCCCGGGTGACGTCGTCGCCGTCGCGGGGGAGCTCGGCCAGGCGGCGCGCGGTCTCGAGATCCTGTTCTCGACGTTCACGGATGCCGACGGCGCACCGGTCGCACTCGACCCCGAGCTCCTGACCGCACTGCCCACGGGCGCCGACGCCATGGCGGTGATGATGCAGCTGCGCCCGCGACCTCCGGTCTCGATGGGGGCGTTCGGGGCCGTCGAGGGTGCGACGGCCATGATGGACGTCTCGGACGGGCTGATGCTCGACGCCTCGCGGATGGCCGACGCGTCGGGGGTCACGATCGACATCGAGAGCCGATGGCTCGGCGCCGACGTCGAACGCGCGCTCTCCGGCGGCGAGGACCACTCGCTGCTCGTGACGTTCCCCGCGGGCACGGCTCTGCGCGGCGGCTTCCGCGAGATCGGGGCCGTCCGCGAACGCGGTGCCGCGCCCGTCACCGTGGACGGCGTCGCGCGCAGCGGCTCCTCGGGGTGGGACCCCTACCGCGACTGGGATTCGGGTCGCGGCTGAGTCACCGCGTCGTGGCCCACCACAGCGTCGTGTCGCCGTACTTCTTCGACCGCATCGCGACGAGACCCTCGGGAAGCCGGGGCTCGGGCGAGCGCGACGCGCGCTCGATCACGACCGACGCGCCCTCGGCGAGCGCAGGGACCAGGGCCGACAGCGTCGCGGCGAGATCGTCCTCGTCGACGTCATAGGGCGGATCGAGGAAGACCAGGTCGTACGGGCCCGCCGCGCCGCGCAGGAAGAACTCCGCCGAGGAGCGGTGAACGCGCGCGGTCGTGCCGGCCGCCTTCCCGACCTTCAGGGCGTTGCGCTGAGCGACCGCGGCAGCCTTCGGCGCCTTCTCGACGAGGTCGGCGGATGCCGCGCCGCGGCTGAGGGCCTCGAGGCCCAGTGCGCCCGACCCGGCGAAGAGATCCAGCACGGCCGCGCCGCGGAGGGCATCGGCGGATTCGAGGGCGCCGAACAGGGATTCGCGCACGCGATCGCTCGTCGGGCGGGTGCCGGCATCCGGGACCTCGAGGACGATCGAGCCTGCGCGTCCCGCGATGATCCTGGTCACCGTCTCACGATATCGGCGGTGCGGCCGCCGAGTCCTCCTCGCGAAGCCGCGGCGTCGTGCGCAGCGCGGGGCGGAAGCCCGCCTTGTCGGCGTAGAAGACGCGGATGCGGTCCATGTCGGCCGAGACGTCCCCGGTCAGGTCGATCGTCTCGCCGAGGCCCGTCGTCATGGTCGTGCGGTCGACGTAGCCGAGGGTGAGCGGCATCCCTGCTTCGCGTGCGATGCGGTAGAAGCCGGACTTCCAGTAGGTGCCCGAGCTGCGCGTGCCCTCCGGGGTCACGACGAGGCCGAACACCTCGCCCGCGCGCACGCGCTCGACGACATCCGCGACGACGTCGGCAGGGTTCTCGCGGTCGACCGGTATCCCGCCGAGACGGCGCATGAGGGGACCGCGCCAGCCGCGGAACAGACTCGCCTTGCCGAGCCAGCGGAAGTGCATGCCGAGCCGCCACGCGATCGCGAGCATCAGGACGAAGTCCCAGTTCGACGTGTGCGGCGCACCGATCAGCACGGTGGGCACGGTCGGAGCGGGGGTCGAGACGAGCCTCCAGCGGCTGCAGGCCCAGAAGATGCGGGCGAGGAGGCGTCGGAGCATCCGGCAACCGTACCCCGTCGGGCATGTCGCAGGCGGCATGAGCGGCGGGGGCGGGGCCGAGGTCGCCGTCGCTCTCTAGACTCGATCCATGCCCGGTCTGAGCCTCGAGTCGCGCCTCGACGGCGCCGTCGGCGGCAAGACGGCGTCGGCGCTCGAGAAGGCGTTCGGGATGCGGACGGTCGGCGATCTGCTCTCGCACTATCCGCGTCGCTACGCTCGCCGGGGCGAGCTGACGCCGATCGACTCTCTGCCGCTGGGCGAGCCGGTGACGATCGTGGCCGAGGTCGTCCGGGCGAGCGAACGTCGGATGCAGAACCGCAAGGGCTCTCTGCTCGAAGTCGTCATCAGCGACGGCCAGGGCAGCATGTCGCTGACGTTCTTCAACCAGGCGTGGCGCATGAAGGATCTCGTTCCCGGTCGCCGGGGGATCTTCGCGGGCAAGGTGGGGGAGTACCGAGGGCAGACCCAGCTCGCGCATCCGGACTACGAGCTCTTCGACGACGAGGATGCCGCTCGCCAGACGGCCGAGGCGCAGGCGGCGGTCCCGATCCCGATCTATCCGGCGACCAGCACCGTCGCCAGCTGGCAGTTCACCAAGATCGTCGACCTCGTCCTCGACGGCCTCGACGACGTGCCCGATCCGCTGCCGGACGACCTGCGCACGCGTCACGGCCTCGCGACGGCGCGCGAGGCGATCGAGTGGATCCATCGGCCGCAGGACGAGGAGCAGTACGCGCGGGCACGGCAGACGCTGCGCATGCACGAGGCCTTCGTGCTGCAGGCGGCACTCCTGCAGCAGCGCGACTTCGTGCGATCGCTGTCGGCGACCAGGCGCGAGCCCGGCGAGCTGCTGGCCCGTTTCGACGCCCACCTGCCCTTCGAGCGCACGCCCGACCAGATCGCCGTCGGCGCACAGGTCGAGCGCGACCTCGAGGGCGACTGGCCGATGAACCGTCTCGTGCAGGGCGAAGTGGGCTCGGGCAAGACCCTCGTGGCGCTGCGTGCCATGCTGCAGGTCGCCGAGAGCGGCGGGCAGTCGGCGCTCATCGCGCCCACCGAAGTGCTGGCGGGCCAGCACGTCCGCTCCATCGCACGGATGCTGGGTCCCCAGCTCGCACCCGAGCTCATGCCCACGCTGCTCACCGGTCAGATGCCCGCGGCCGAGCGGCGCAAGGCGGCGCTGCGCACGGCGTCCGGGCAGGCCCGGATCGTCGTGGGCACCCACGCTCTGCTGAGCGACAGCACGACCTTCGCCGATCTCGGCCTGGTCGTCGTCGACGAGCAGCACCGCTTCGGCGTCGAGCAGCGCGAGGCGCTGCGGGCAAAGGGCACGTCGCCCCACGCGCTCGTGCTCACCGCCACGCCGATCCCGCGCACGGTCGCGATGACGGTGTTCGGCGATCTCGACGTCTCGACGATCCGCACGATGCCGTCGGGCCGCGCCGGCATCCAGTCGTTCGTCGCGCCGCTCGCCGAGAAGCCGGGCTGGTTCGCCCGGGTGTGGGAGCGCATCGCCGAAGAGGTCGGCCAGGGTCGCCAGGCGTTCGTGGTGTGCGCCGCGATCGACGCCGAGGCGCTCGCGAAGGACGAGAAGTCCGAGGCCGAGAAGCTCGAGGGCGAGGCGGAGAAGACACGGTGGGGCGTCGTGCAGGTGGCTGATCTGCTCTCCCGGCATCCCGCGTTCGCCGAGATCCGCGTGCACATCCTGCACGGCAAGCTCCCGTCCGACGAGAAGGACGCCGTCATGCAGGCCTTCGCCCGCGGCGACATCGACGTGCTCGTCGCGACGACCGTCGTCGAGGTCGGCGTCGATGTGCCGAACGCCTCGACGATGGCGATCCTCGAGGCCGATCGCTTCGGCGTCTCGCAGCTTCACCAGCTGCGGGGTCGGGTCGGTCGCGGAGGAGTCCCCGGGCTCTGCCTGCTCGTCACCGAGGCCGCTCCCGGTTCACCGGCGCGACAGCGGGTCGAGGCGGTCGCGGCGACCCTCGACGGATTCGAGCTCGCCGAGGTCGACCTCGAGCTGCGCGGCGAGGGCGACGTGCTCGGCGACGCCCAGTCCGGTGCGCGCTCGTCGCTGCGCCTGCTGCGTGTGGTGAAGGATGCCGACCTCATCGCCGAGGCGCGGGTCGCCGCCGAGGCCGTGCTCGCCGATGACCCCGCGCTCGTCCGGCACCCCGGTCTCGCCGCCGCGATCTCGCGAAGCGTGTCGTCCGAGGACCGCGCAGCGCTCGCCCGCACGTGAGTCCGACCCGCGGGCGATGCTGGATAGGCTGAACGTGTGAATCCCCGGATCGCCGTCGTCCCCGGCTCGTTCGACCCGCCCACGCTCGGCCACCTCGACGTGATCCGACGCGCGGCCGGTCTCTACGACCAGCTGCACGTCCTGGTGGTGCACAACCCGGGCAAAGAAGCGCTGCTGCCGATCGCCCAGCGCCTCGCGCTCCTCGAGCAGTCGATCGCCGAGAGCGACATCGAGGGCGAGGTGATCGTCGCGTCGTGGAGCATGGGTCTGCTCGTGGACTACGCCGTCGACGTCGATGCCGGCGTGCTGGTCAAGGGCATCCGCTCGCAGGTCGACGTGGCCTACGAGACGCCCATGGCGATCGTCAACCGCCATCTCGCGCACGTCGAGACCGTCTTCCTCCTTCCCGACCCTTCGCACGCGCTGGTCTCGAGCTCGCTCGTCCGTCAGGTCGCCGGTCTCGGCGGTGATGTGTCGCCGTTCGTGCCGCCCGCGGTCGCCAGGTTCCTCGACACGGGCGCGCGCGAGGTCTGACGGCCCCTGTCCAGGCGGCCACCGGTACGCTTGTCAACCGTGAGAAAGCAGCGCCCCGGCCCGTTCGCCGTCAACGTCCGAGACATCGTGCGCCACCCCGGCGAGATGCGCGAGCTCGAGCTCGATCTGCCCGCACCCGAGAAGTGGGGCGAAGGTCTCGTCGCCATCGCCGAGGGCGAATCCCTCGAGATCGACGTCCGCCTCGAGTCCGTCCACGAGGGCATCCTGGTCTCGGCGACCGTCGACACGGAGTACTCCGGAGTCTGCGGCCGGTGCCTCACCGACATCGTCCGGCCTGTCGAAGTCGAGATCCAGGAGCTTTTCGCGTACCCTGGAGAGGAAACATCTGACTTCGAGGTTCAAGACGACCACGTGGATCTTGAAACTCTGGTCAGGGATGCGATAGTCCTGTCGCTTCCGTTTCAGCCGGTGTGTCAGCCGGATTGCCTCGGCCTTGATCCGGCCACGGGTGAGCGATTGACCGAAAGCACCGGAGCAGAGCCGCGCGAGCCCCTCGACAACCGTTGGGCCGCGCTCCAGGACTTCACCACAGACCCCGACACCGATGCCCCGCGCGTCGGCGCCGAGAACACAGAAGAGAGCTAG
>JBEVLS010000063.1:0-7372 GCA_040509015.1 Microbacterium sp. | reverse complement strand
TCCGCGGCGCGGCGCCGCTTCTGCGGCTCTGCGGGGGCGGCATCCTTCTCGTGGAAGATGCGGTCGATCGCCCAGAGGAAGGCCGACAGGGTCTTGCCCGAGCCGGTGGGTGCCACGACCAGCGCATGCCTGCCGGCCGAGATCGCATCCCACGCCCCGGCCTGAGCCGTCGTGGGCGCCGAGAAGGCGCCGCGGAACCAGTCCTGCGTGGCAGGACCGAACCGCTCGAGGACATCGCCCATCCCCCCATCTTCGTCGCTGGCACCGACATCGGGGCGGGGGTTGCTGAGCACCCGCCGAGAGGGCTACACCCGTGGGCCGGTCACACCTCCCTCAGCTCGCCGTCGCGCAGCTCCAGCGTCAGCGTGACCCCGAGCCGGGCGAGGAACGCGTCGTCGTGGCTCACGACGAGCACGGCGCCGCGGTAGGCGGCGAGCGCCGCCACGAACTGGTCGACCGTGTCGAGGTCGAGGTTGTTCGTCGGCTCGTCGAACACGAGCAGCTGCGGCGGCGGGTCGGCCAGCAGCAGTCGGGCGAGGGCCACCCGGAACCGCTCACCCCCCGAGAGCGTCGCGACCGGGCGGTCGACGGCCGCCCCGCGGATGAGGAACCGAGCGAGCCGGTTCCGCAGCTCCACCGTGCCGGTGCCGGGCGCGACGGCCTGGACGTTCTCGAGGACCGATGCCGCGTCATCGAGCCCGTCGACGCGCTGAGGCAGGTAGCCGACGCGGTCGGTGTGCAGGTGCGCGCGGACCGTGCTCAGGACCGCGTCCTCCTGTCCGGATTCGGCGCCGTCGGGCGCGCCTGCGCCGCCCGGTCCTGAGAGAGCCTCGCCGGACGACACGAGCTGCTCGAGCAGCGTCGTCTTGCCGGCGCCGTTCGGGCCGATCAGGGCCACGCGCTCAGGACCCTGGACGATCCACGAGCCGATCGCGGCGATGCGTCGCCCAGCCGGCACTCCCGGGTCGGGCAGGTCGATCCTGACCGTGTCGTCGTCGCGCACCCGGCGTTCCGCGGCGTCGAGCGCACCGCGCGCGGCGGCTTCGCGTTCGGCCTTCTCGCCGCGGAGCCTGCCGGCCGAGACCTGCTGGGCGCCTTTGCGCGCGTTCATGACGATCTTCGGCTCGCGCTTCTCGGCGTAGGCCTTGCGCCCCATCGCGGCGCGGTGGGCGATCGTCGTCTCCGCCTCGATGCGCTGGCGCTTCTCGCGTCGCACGGCCTGGGTCGCGGCGCGCTCGGCCTGGCGGGCGGCATCCTGTTCGGCATCGAGCCATGCGCGCCACGCGGAATACGCCCCGCCGAAGGTCGACAGTGCGCTGCCGTAGAGCTCGGCCGTGTCGTCCATCAGATCGAGGAGGGCCGTGTCATGACTCACGACGACGAGCGCCCCGCGCCAGCCGCGCACCATCTCCGACAGCCTCACGCGCGCGTCGCGGTCGAGGTTGTTGGTCGGCTCGTCGAGCAGGGTGATCGACGGACTGCCGAGACGGATGCCGCCGATCGCCGTCAGCACGGCTTCGCCACCCGACAGCTCGCCAACCCGTCGGTCGAGCATGCCGGGGTCGAGCCCCGCGTCGGCGAGGGCGGCGTGCGCGCGGGCCTCGACGTCCCAGTCGGTGCCGACGGCGTCGAAATGGCGAGGATCGGCGTCACCGGACTCGATCGCGCGCAGGGCGCGCAGAGCGTCGCCGACGCCGAGCAGGTCGGCGACCGGGCGTCCGACGTCGAGTGTGAGCCGCTGGGGCAGGTAGGCCACGTCGGCCGTGCGCGAGATGCTCCCGGCCTCGAGAGGCAGTTCGCCGGCGACGAGCCGCAGGAGGGTCGATTTGCCCGAGCCGTTTCGGCCGACGAGACCCGTGCGGCCGGCGCCGAACGAGCCCGAGACGTCGTTCAGCGCCGTCGAGCCGTCGGGCCAGGAGAAGGTGACGTGGTCGAGGACCACGGAAGGCGAGAGGAGATGTGCAGGCATGGGGGCCTCCGTTCGTGTCGGGGTGCACCGACACGGGATGCCGCGGAGACGCCGGACGGACAGCCGTCAGGGGCGTGAGCGGAGATCGACGTTCGGCGCGGAAAGAGTGCGCCGGTTCGTCGATGGCATCGGCGGGAGCCGGTGCGCGATGCCCGATCAGCAGCAGAACGCTGCGGGTCGAAGGTCGACGGATACGGCGCTGTTACAGCGCGGTCGCGACGATCAGCTTCAACGGAATTCCTCACACGAGGGACAGGGGCAGCGGCCACGATACCCGATGCCTCGGTGATCTGCCCGAGAACTCCCGCTCGCACAAGGGGGCAGACGGCGGCGGATCGGTGTCGCTACGTTCGGCGCATGAGCAGCGGCGAGAGCAAGCAGGAGTGGCAGTGGCCGTCGACGACGAGCTGGGTGCTCGGCATCGCCGTCGGCGTCGCGATCGGAATCGCGATCGGTGCGGCGATGGGCAACATCGGTGTCGGCATCGCGCTCGGAGTCTCGATCGGGGTGGGATTCGCGCTCGCGTTCGGCGAGATGCACAAGCGCAGGCCGGCGGGCGGGAACGCCGGTGAGGATCAACCGCCGACGTAGACCCGCGGTACCAGCGGCGACAGGCGCACGAGGATCTCTTCTCCCACCGTGCCGATCGCCTCGGCCAGCGTCGTCGCGGCGACCTCGCCCGAGGTTCCCGGACCGAAGAGCTCGACCTCGTCGCCGGGTCCCGCCCCGGGCCAGGCGTCGACGATGCTCGACACCGGCCCCACGGTGCGCAGACCGCGCGCGCCGGTGGGCGTGCCGACGACGACGCGTCCGCTCAGCGTCGACGGCAGCCCGTCCAGCGACCCCGCGCCTATCTCGACGGTGTCGCCGTCCACTCGGGTGACGGATGCGCGCAGCACGGCGGCCGGCGCGATGCCCTCGATGTCCGGCCCGTCGGTGGAGCGCACGCCGTATGCGAACGCACCGAAGCGGACGAGGTCGTAGCGGAACTCCGCTCTCGCGAATCCGGCGGCGCTCGCCGCCAGGTGCAGCACGTCCGGGGTGAGGCCGGCAGCGCGCGCCTGGTCGACCGCGGCGTCGAAGATCGCGTGCGCGTCGTCGTCGTCGGCGTCGCTCGTCTCGGCGATGTGGCTCCAGATTCCTGTGACGACGATGTCGCCCGACGCTTGGAGCGCCGCGGCGCGCGCGACGAACGCGGGCCACGCCTCGGGACGCACGCCGTTGCGGTGCAGTCCCGTGTCGATCTTGAGGTGCACCCGGATGCCGCGCCCGCCGGCCGCGCTCGCGACGTCCTCGAGATAGCCGGCGTCGCCGACCCCGAGTTCGATCCCCGCGCTCGCGGCGGCGGCGATGTCGGCCCGTTCGCTCGTCGCCCACGCGAACACCCGCGCGTCCGGCGCTGCCGCGCGCACCCGGAGGCCGGTGGGCACATCGAACGAGCCGAACCAGTCGACGCCGACGGATGCCGCCGTCCGCGCGACCGCGTCGACGCCGTGTCCGTACGCGTCGTCCTTCACGACGAACAGCACGTGCGCCGGCGCGACGTGCGCGCGCAGCACGGTGAGGTTCGCCGCGATGCGATCGAGGTCGACGACGAGGGCGGTGCCGCTCATGCCGGGTCCTCCCATCGCGCGTGCAGTCCGACGGCGCACACGAGTTCCGCCGCGCTCAGCCCTGTCGCGTGCACCCACGTCGTGAGGGCTCGGCGAGCGGCGCCGTCCCCGCCGAAGAACACGACCTCGTCGCCGGGAGCGATGCTCGAATCGCCGATGTCGACGACGCAGACGTCCATCGCGATGCGGCCCACGACAGGGTGCAGGCGCCCCGCGATCTCGACCTCGATGCGGTTGCCGAGCGCGCGCACGATGCCCTGCCCGTACCCGCCCGCGACCAGCGCGATCCTCGTGTCGACGGCGGCGCGGTGGGTGTAGCCGTACGACACGCCTTCGCCGGCGAGCAGGCGCTTGACCGAGACGACGCTCGACGAGGCGCGCAGGACGGGAGCATCCGCCCCTCCGAACAGACGGCCGCCGTCCACGGTGGGCGCCGCGTCGGTCGCGGTGAGCCCCGCGGCTGTGACCGCTGCGCGGGCGTCGGGGTCGACGCGCGCGGCGCGCAGCCCGGCATCCGCCATCACCGCCGCCACCCGCCCGGCACCGTGACCCCACGCGTCGCGGCGGAGATCGACGACGTCGTGCGGGTCGAGATCGCGAGCCCGCTCGGCGAGCGCGTCCAGGTCGAGTCGTGCGCGCAGCACCGTCATGCCGGCAGCTGCTTCTCGAGGAAGGTCCGGATGTCCGACACCTCGTCCTGCGAGACGCTGTGCCCGAGGCCCGGGTAGACGCGCCCGCTCAGCTCGACGTGGAGCGGCAGCCACTGCGTCGTGTGCTCCACGAGAGGAGCGGGGATGACGTCGTCGTGCGTGCCCCTGCCCCAGAAGGCCGCCGGTCGCAGCTCGGCGAGCTCGCCGTCTCGCGGCAGTTCGCCCGGCGTCGCATAGCCGCTGAGGTTCACCACGAACGAGTACCGCTGCGGCTGCAGGCGCAGAGCCTGGAGAGCCACCGCGGCGCCCTGCGAGAAGCCGAGCAGGCCGATCGGGTCGAGGTCGCACGCGGCATCCACCCACTCGTTCAGACGGGATGCCGCCTCGGTCACCCGTCGCGGATCGCGCTGCTCGAGCCCCTCGATCGGATACCAGGAGAAGCCGGGCGCGGGCCAGGGCGGGCTGAGCGGTGCGCGTACGGCGGCCACCACGTAGTCGTCCGGAAGATAGGGGGCGAGTGAGAAGAGGTCGTGCTCATCGGCGCCGTAGCCGTGGAGCAGCACCAGGAGCGGACGACCCGCGCGCTCGGCGGGGGCGACCGACCACTGCACGACGGTCGGATCCAGTGGAGGAGTCTCGGGTCCGGTGAACTCAGCCATGCGACCCATCCTGACAGGGGTGCGTGGGGTATACAGGACTCATGTCCGTGCGCACTCCCGATCCCGAGCCCGCCGGCGACGATCCCTACGGCCCGCCCTCCGGCAGCGTTTCGAACCCGGCGTGGCTGAGCGAGATCGAGCTCGCCGAGTCGCGTCGCCGCCTGCCGATGCTCTACGTCGAGGGCGTGCCGGTGCGCGTGGACGGCATGGGCCAGGTCATCCAGGTGGGCATCCTGCTGCGCGCCACGCCGCTCGGGGAGATGACGCGCACGATCGTCTCGGGTCGCGTGCGATACGGCGAGACCGTGCGCGACGCGCTCTTCCGGCACATCGAGAACGACCTCGGGCCCATGGCCTTCCCGACCCTGCTTCCCCAGCCGACTCCGTTCACGGTGGCCGAGTACTTCCCGCTGCCGGGAATGAGCGCGTTCCACGACGACCGCCAGCACGCCGTATCGCTCGCGTTCATCGTGCCGGTCAGCGGCACGTGCGAGCCCCGGCAGGACGCCCTCGAGGTCACGTGGCTCTCGCCCGAAGAGGCGTCGTCCGACGCGCTCGCGGCCGAGATGGAGGGCGGCCGAGGAACGCTCGTCCGTCTGGCGCTGGCGAGCGTCGGCGCGCTGCGCTGAGCGGCATCCGAGGTCTCCCCGGACCGTGATCGCACGACCCTCATCTCGGGGTTGAGGGATCCCGCCGGCAGGGTTCTGGGATGAGCCGGCTCCGGGTATCCTTCCCTTACCCGAAAAGCGCAGATTCCTGTGCAGCAGTGCCCCGGTGTCGCCGACTCCGCCCGCGGTGTCGACGCTCCGACAGAACAGCCTCCCCGCGGCCTCAGCATGCCGCATCCCCCCGAGAAGCGGAGACACCCATGTCCGACCACGCCACGCCGTTCGAGGAGCTCATGGCGTCCGCGCCCGACAGCGCCGCGACGAACTTCACGACGGCCTTCCGCGGCTACGACAAGGACGAGGTGGACTCCGCCGTCGCCACGCTGAGCAACCGGCTCAACGCCCAGGCGCAGCAGATCGCCGAGCTGCAGGACGCCCAGTTCCGCGCCGACCGGTCGCAGACCGATTCCGCCGATCTGATCGCCCGCCTCGAGGCGGATGTGGCCGAGGCTCGCGCCCAGGCCGAAGAGGCGCAGGCGCGCGTCGACGACGAAGTGGCCGCCGCGACCTCCGAGGAGCGCGACGCCGTCGAGCGTCTGAAGGCCGAACTGCTCGCCGCCAACGCCAAGCTCGAGGACGCCGAGAACCGCGCCGAGACCCTCACCGAGGAGCTCATGGGCACCACCGGCGACTCGCCGAGCCGGCACAAGTTCGAAGAGGTCCTCCGGGTCGCCGAGGAGCAGGCCGGTGTGCTGCTGCGCAACGCGACGTCGCAGGGTGAGCGGCTGCTCACCGCCGCCAACGAAGAGATCCAGGCACGGCGCAAGGATTCGCAGGCGGATGCCGAGGCGATCGTGTCGCAGGCGCAGCACGACGCGCAGCAGATCCGTCTCAAGATCGACACCGAGCTCACCGCGCACCAGGCGCGCGTCGAGCGCGAGGCGAACCACGCCGACGAGAAGATCTCGCAGGCCGAGCAGGAGGCCGCGGCGATCCGCTCCGAGGCGGAGAAGGGCGCCGCAGCGCTGAGGTCGATGGTCGCCCGCGAGACGTCGCAGCAGCGTGCCGAGGCCGAAGAAGCCGTTCGCGAGCTGCGCGTGCGCGCGATCGAGTTCGAGGAGTCGCTGTCGCGACGTCAGGACGACGCGCAGCAGGAGTTCCTGATGCTCCACAACCAGGCGGTGGCGCACGCCGAGCGCATCACGCAGGACGCCAACGACCAGGTGGCCAACTCGCTCGAGCACGCCCAGCGCGTCGGAGCGCGAGCCGACGACTTCGAGCGCCTCATGCGCGCACAGGCGCACGAGATCGAGGCCGACGCCAACCTGCGCTCGCGCGAGAAGCTCGATCGCGCCCGCGACAAGTCCGAGCGCATCATCGAGATGGTCACGACGCACTCGCAGGCGATCCTGCGCGACGCCGAAGACCGCACGCGTCAGCTGCGCTGGCAGCAGCAGCAGCTCACGAGCTTCATGGCCGAGGTCAAGGCGCTCATCCGCGAAGAGGTCCCCGTCGATCTGGCGGCAGACGCCGATTCCGACGCGCCGGCCCCCGTGCAGAAGTCGGCGCCGAAGAAGTCCGGTGGCAAGAAGACCGAGTCCGTCACCGAGACGACGACGGACGAGCAGTCTGCGGAGTGAGTCCTACCCCCGCGTCTCGCAGGCGATCGCGGCGATGAACGCGTCGATGTCGGCTTCGGTCGTGTCGAACGAGCACATCCAGCGCACTTCGCTGCGCGCGGCATCCCAGTCGTAGAACCGGAACGATGCGCGCAGGCGATCGGCGACGCCGAGGGGCAGGGTGGCGAAGACGCCGTTGGACTGCGTCGGCTGCGTGAACGCGACGCCCCGGATCGTGCCGTCGGCGATGCCCG
>JBEVLS010000062.1:0-10154 GCA_040509015.1 Microbacterium sp. | reverse complement strand
GGCTCCATTATGGTCGAGCCGTGGATCCCATCACCTCGCTGCTCGACGATCTGCTCGATGAGATCCGTCCGATCGACTCCGGCGCGCCGGCCGCGTACATCCCCGAACTCGCCGAGGCTGATCCGGACCGGCTCGCGCTCGCCGTCGTCGGGCCGTACGGACGCGTGCGGGCCGTCGGCGACACCGAGCACGAGTTCACGATCCAGTCGATCTCGAAGCCGTTCGTGCTCGCCCTCGCCCTCGCGGAGCGCGGACGCGAGGCCGTGCTCGAGAAGGTGGGCGTGGAACCCAGCGGCGAGCCCTTCAATGCGATCAGCCTCGAGGAAGGCACGGGCCGACCCGCCAACCCGATGGTGAACGCCGGCGCCATCGCGACGACCGCCCTCGTGCGCGGCGACGACGTCGACGAGCGGATGACCCGCATCGTCGAGCTGCTGTCCGGCTTCGCCGGACGCTCGCTGTGGGTAGACGAGGACGTCTATCGATCGGAGTCCGCGACCGGCGACCGCAACCGCGCCTTCGGCCATCTGCTGCGTTCGCACGGCGTGATCGACGGCTCGGTCGAGACCGCCGTCGAGACCTACTTCCGACAGTGCTCGCTGCTGGTCACGGTCCGCGACCTCGCGGTCATGGGGGCGACGCTCGCGTTCGGCGGCGTCAACCCCGTCACGGGCGACCGCGTCGTGGTCGAACGGGTCGCCCGCGACGTCCTGTCGATCATGGCGAGCTGCGGGATGTACGACTACTCGGGCGAATGGATGCTGCGCGTGGGGCTGCCCGCCAAGAGCGGCGTCAGCGGAGGCCTGCTCGCGGTGGCACCGTCTCAGTTCGGCGTGGCGGCGTTCAGTCCCCGCCTCGACGAGCACGGCAACACGGTGCGCGGGATCGTGGCGGTCGAGACCCTCGCGGAGCGGTTCGGGATGCACCTGCTCGAACCGCACGAGAGCGTCGCCGTTCCGTCGGTGCGCATCGACGAGACGCCCACCGGGCGCGTGCTGCGGCTGAGCGGAGAACTCGGCTTCGCGGGCACCGAGCGCATCGTCGCGGTGCTCCGCGAGCTGTCGGGCGTCGTTCCCGCCGGATCGTCGGTCACCGTGGACGCGACCGAACTCGCCCGCACCCACCCCGCGGCCCTGGTCACGCTGCGTGCGGAGTTCGAGTCGATGCCCGCGGGGTTCGTGCTCGCCGAGTGACAGGCCCTCAGCGGCGACGCAGCAGCGAGATCGACATCGCGTCGGTGTTGTGCCGGTGCGGCCAGAGCTGAGCGCGACCGGAACCGTCCGCCTGCGGCAGCAGCCCGGGGTCCGATCGGGATGCCGCGGTGACGGCCTCGCGCGCCGACAGCTCCTCGATCGCGTCGCCCCACTCGCGACGCACCTCGGCGACGACGCCGCTCGTCTCGGCGAGGTGCGGCGAGCAGGTCACGTAGGCGACGACTCCCCCGGGCTTGAGGGCCGACACCGCCGACGACAGCAGTTCGCGCTGGAGCTCGGTGAGCTCGGGCACGTCGGCCGGAGACTTGCGCCACCGCGCCTCGGGCCGACGACGGAGCGCCCCCAACCCCGTGCAGGGGGCGTCGACCAGGATGCGGTCGTACGTGTCGGGGTTCTCGGCCGCGCGGGTGCGTCCGTCCTGCTCCGACACCTCGACCTCCAGCGGCACGCCCGCGATGGCCTGGCGCACGAGGCCCGCGCGCGCGGGTGAGATCTCGTTCGCCGCGAGGCGCGCGCCGTGAGCGAGCGCCTCGGCGGCGAGCACCGCGGTCTTGCCGCCGGGACCCGCGCACAGATCGAGCCAGCGCTCGCCCGCGGCGACGGGGAAGGCACGCGTGAGCGCGAGGGCGGCCAGCTGCGAGCCCTCGTCCTGCACGCGGACGCGCCCGCCGGCGGCGCGGATCGCGGCATCCGGATCGCCCCCCGGCAGCCGGAAGCCGAGCGGCGAGTACGGCGTGCGGCGCACGTCGTCGGGGATCTCGGCCAGATCGGTCAGCGCCGCCATCGTGACCCGCGGGGACGCGTTGTCGGCGCTCAGCAGGGCTTCGAGCTCTTCCGCCCGCCCCTCCGCGGCCAGCGCCCGCCGGAAGGCGCGGACCACCCACACGGGATGCGAGAAGAGCAGCCCCAGTCGCTCGTCGTCCGAGCGCGCGGAGTCGGCGACGCGCATCATCCAATCGCCCGGCGTGTCGCGGGACACCCGCCGCAGGACCGCGTTCACGAAGCCCGCGGCACCTCGACCCGCCGATCCGCGTGCGAGCTCGACCGATTCGTTCACCGCCGCGTGCGATGCCACTCGCGTCGAGAGCAGCTGGTGCACGCCCAGGCGCAGCGCGTCGAGCACGGCCGGATCGATGTCGTGCACGGCGCGGTCGGCCGCGATCGCGATGACCGCGTCGTACGTGCCCTCGCGGCGCAGCGTGCCGTAGGCGAGCTCGGTCGCGAGTGCGGCGTCGGCGGTGTTCAAGCCGGCGCGCTCGATCGCCTTGGGCAGGAGCAGGTTCGCGTACGCATCGGACTCGTGCACCGCGCGGAGCGTCTCGTACGCCACCCGCCGCGAGTTCTGCGCCCCGCTCACGCCGCCACCACCGGTCCGTCGGCGCGCAGACCCCGCCACCAGTCGGCGGCTCGCATCGCCGCCTTGCCGGCGGGCTGCACAGACTCGAGCCGGAGGGGCGCCGAGCCCGTGCCGACCAGCACGGTCTTGCCGTGCCCCGCGAACTCGCCCGGGTCGAGCGCGGGCGCATCGGCGGGAGCCTCGTCGGCCGACAGCACCTTCAGCCGGGCACCGGCGAGGGTCGTGTGCGCGCCGGGCTCAGGGGTGACGCCGCGGATGCGCGACAGCACCGCCTCACGAGGCTCGGCCCACCGGATGCGCCCGTCGTCGTCGGTGAGCTTGGACGCGTACGTCGGCTCGCCCACCTGCGGGACTGCGACGGCGGTGCCCGCCTCGATGGCGTCGACCACGTCCAGCAGCACGCCCGCGCCCTCGTCGGCGAGCCGGGTGAGCAGCGCACCGCTGTCGATGCCGCCGGGCACCTCGATCACGTGCTCGGCGAAGACGTCGCCCGCATCGAGTTCGGCCACGAGCTGGAAGACGCTGGCCCCCGTGCGCTCGTCGCCCGCGATGAGCGCACGCTGCACCGGCGCGGCGCCGCGCCAGCGCGGCAGCAGCGAGAAATGGAGATTGATCCAGCCGTGACGGGGCGTCGACAGCAGCGGCTCGCGCACGAGTCCGCCGTAGGCGACGATGACGCCGAGATCGGGTTCGAGAGCGGCCACCCGATCGGTCGCCGCGGCATCCAGTCGATCCGTCCGCAGCACCGGCAGACCCAGTTCCTCCGCGGTGGCAGCGACAGGAGACGGGGTGAGCACGCGCTTGCGCCCGAGCGGGGCATCGGTGCGCGAGACGACGAGCTGCACGTCGTGAGCGGATGCCGCCAGAGCCCGGAGCGAGGGCACGGCGGGGCCGGGCGTGCCGGCGAACACGAGTCGCATGGAGTCCTCACAGATCGAGATCGGGCACGTCGACCCGAACTCTGAGTGTATTGCGAGGCGCCTGAGGACGCCCCTTCACGGCCTTGCGCGCCTTGAGCGCATCGGCCACGACGGCCGCCCGCAGGGCGTCGGCGACGCGGGCGCCGACGCCGTAGTCGAAGCGCACGAGCGCCCGGGCTCCGGTCTCGGTCGGCACCGGCCCGAGCACCGACAGCGGGTCGAGCTCGGGCACGGCCGCCGCGAGCTGTTCGAGCGCCGCGTCCACCGACCGGCGCGCCCCGTCCACGGACGCGACCCTGACGGTCGGCGGCATGCGCAGCGGCGCGCGATCGGCGAGCTCGGCGCGCGCATACGCGGGCTGCGTCCAGGTCGCGAGCGCACGAGCGACGGGCCCGGCGACGCCGACCAGATGGACGGGCGCTCCGGATGCCGCCAGCGCGGCCGCGTTGGACCACCACCGCAGACACGACTCGCCGATCCGGAGGTCTTCGGCCTGCAGCATCCTGTCGCCGTCGAGCAGGATCACCGCGTGGTACCCGCCCTCGGCGATCGGCTCGGCCCCTCGTGTCGCGACGACGAGCGCGGGCTTCGCGTCGACGCGCAGCACCGGGTGCTCGCCGTCGGCGACGATCACCCGCACGCCCGGGAAGGCGCGACCGAGCTCGTCCGCCGTGCGCTCGCTTCCCGACGACGCCATGCGCAGCTTGGCGGAGCCGCAGTCGGGGCACGTCCAGGCGGTGGCGGAGCGTCCGCACCAGCCGCACACGGGCACGCTCCCCGCCGCCTTCGCGTGCAGGGGCCCCGCGCAATGGAGGCAGCGCGCCGGGTGGCGGCAGTCGGCGCACACGAGGGTCGGCGAGTAGCCGGGACGCGAGACCTGTACGAGGACGGGTCCGCGCGTCAGGGCCTCGCGCGCCGCGGCGAACGCGGACGAGGGCACGCGCGCGCCACGCGACTCGCCCTCGCGGGTCGCGCTCAGCACGACCTTCGGACTCGATCGCCGTCGCGCGCCGAGATCGCGGACCCATCCGACCCCCACGAGTCGCTCGACGTCGGTCGTGCGCGTGTGACCGGCGAAGAGGAGTGCGCCGCCGTCGAGCTCCTGACGCACCAGAGCGGCGTCCCGCGCGTGCACGCCCGGGCTCAGCGGCTCGGCCAGGAGCGAGTCGCCGTCGTCCCAGAGGGCGACGAGCCCCAGCTCGTGGACGGGCGCGTACACGGCCGAGCGATTGCCCACGACGATGCACGGAACGTCGGCGAGCGTGCGCAGGAACGCGGCGTAGCGCGACGGCGAGCTCTGCCGCGCGTCGGTCTCGACGACGGCGTCGGCCGGGACGAGGTCGTGGAGCGCCGCGACGAGCTGCGCCTGATCACGATGATCGGGGACGACGAGCACCGCGCTGAGGCCGCGCGCCAGCGTCTCGGCGGCGGCCGCGGCGAGCAGCGCCGCCCACGCGCCCACGTCGGCGCCGTCGGTGAGGCGTTCCAGTCGTGGCGGAGCGTCGACCGCGAGACGCTCGCCGGCCGCGATCGCCTCGGACAGCCCGGGGAATTCGCCCAGGGCACGGCCGGCCCGATCGAGTGCTTCGACCCCCACCTCGGGCTGCGGCGGAGCGCCACCGGCGATCCAGGCCTTCTCGGCGCGGACCATGCGCTTGGGGACCGCGAGCCGGAGGATGTCGCTCGCGGATCCCGCGGCGCGATCCGCGGCGCGCCGCGCGAGCGCGTAGAGGGTCACGGGAAGCACCGGCATCGGCGAGACGACCGACTCGACCTCCGACAGCGGGCGGTCGGAGAGATCCATCTCGTCGATCTCGACGATGTACGCGTCGACCAGTCGGCCGGCGCTGCGCAGCGGAACCTTGATGCGCACGCCGGCGCGGGCCTCGGCCGCGAGCAGGTCGGGGATCTCGTAGTCGAACAGCCGATCGAGCTGGGGCACGGGAGAGTCGATCAGGACTCGTGCCACGCGGCGTCCGGTCGGGTCGGCCACTCGTCGTCGTACCGCTGCGGGTCAGAGACCCGCGGCGCGGCGCAGGTCGTCGACGCGGTCGGTGCGCTCCCACGTGAACTCGGGCAGCTCGCGACCGAAGTGACCGTACGCGGCCGTCTTCGCGTAGATCGGACGCAGCAGGTCGAGCTGCTCGATGATGGCGAGCGGCCGCAGGTCGAACACGTCGCGGATCGCCGCGGTGATGGCCTCGTCGGAGACATGGCCGGTGCCGAAGGTCTCGACGTAGAGACCCACGGGACGCGCCTGCCCGATCGCGTAGGCGACCTGGACCTCGAGTCGATCGGCGAGTCCTGCGGCGACCGCGTTCTTGGCGACCCAGCGCATCGCGTACGCGGCGGACCGGTCGACCTTCGACGGATCCTTGCCGCTGAAGGCGCCGCCGCCGTGGCGCGCCGCCCCGCCGTAGGTGTCGATGATGATCTTGCGTCCGGTGAGACCGGCGTCGCCCTTGGGACCGCCGATGACGAAGGGGCCCGCGGGGTTGATGAGGACGTTCACGTGCGACGCATCGAGATCGAGCGTCTCGAGCACGGGATCGATGACCTCGGCTCGGACCGCGGCCTGAAGCGCCTTCTGCGAGATGTCGGGGTGGTGCTGCGTCGACAGCACGACGGTCTCGACCGTGCGCGGGACGGCCCCCTCGAACCCGAGCGTGACCTGCGTCTTGCCGTCGGGACGGAGGAACGGGAGCGCCCCGGAGCGCCGCGAGTCGGTGAGACGCTCGGCGATGCGGTGCGCCGTCCATGCGGCGACCGGCATGAGCTGGGGGGTCTCGGTCGTGGCGTAGCCGAACATGATGCCCTGATCGCCCGCGCCCTGCGCGTCGAGCGGATCGGAGGAGCCGTCGTCGCGGAACTCGCGCGCCGTGTCGACCCCGGCCGCGATGTCGCTGGACTGCTCGCCGATCGAGACGCTGACGCCGCACGAATCGCCGTCGAACCCGGTCTCGCTCGACGTGTAGCCGATGCCGTTGACGACGCCGCGCACGATGCCGGGGATGTCGACGTAGCCCTCGGTGCGGACCTCGCCCGCGACGTGCACGAGGCCGGTCGTGACGAGGGTCTCGACGGCGACGCGACTGTTCGGGTCCACCGTCAGCAGGGCATCGAGGATGCTGTCCGAGATCTGGTCGCAGATCTTGTCGGGGTGGCCTTCCGTCACGGATTCGGACGTGAACAGGCGCAACGCGGTCATCGATCCTCCAGATCGGGGGCGGGTCAAAACCAGTATGCCCTCGAGGTCCGACATCGCGGCCTCGAGGGCATCAGGCCGTCACAGACGGCGGAAGAAGCTGCTTACTCGACGTGACGAAGACGCAGCTTGTCCTCGTGGATCTCGTGCAGGGCGATCGTGAGCGGCTTGTCCTCGACGTTCGAGTCGACGAGCGGGCCCACGTTGTCGAAGAGGTTGCCCTCGTGCAGGTCGGAGTAGTAGTCGTTGATCTGACGGGCGCGCTTGGACGCGAAGATCACGAGCTGGTACTTCGAGTCGACCTTGCCGAGCAGCGAGTCGATGGGGGGATCGATGATCCCCTGGTTCTTCGTTCCGGCCATGGCGGAATCCTTCCGATGGATTGGGATGTCTTCAGGCGCGCGCGACGCGCGGATGCATCCGATCAGTCTACCCGAGCCGGGCGCGTCAGCGGGGCACCGAGGGCCTCACGTCGCGAGGGACGCGACCTCGGCGGCCGCTCGGGCCACATCGTCGTTCACCACGCGGTAGTCGAACTCGTTCTGGGATGCCAGTTCGACCTTCGCCGTCCGCAGGCGCCGGGCACGCTCCTCGTCGCCCTCGGTGCCGCGGCCGACGAGGCGCTGGACGAGCTCGTCCCAGCTCGGCGGGAGCAGGAACACGAGCGTCGCGGTCGGCTCGGCGGCGCGCACCTGACGAGCACCCTGCAGGTCGATCTCGAGAAGCACGGTGCGACCGTCGGCGAGGGCCGCGTCGATGGGCGCGCGCGGCGTCCCGTAGCGGTGCGTGTTGTGCACGGTCGCGTACTCGAGCAGGTCTCCGGCGGCGATCATCCGGTCGAACTCGGCCGGGTCCACGAAGAAGTAGTGCTCGCCGTCGATCTCGCCGGGGCGGGGCGGCCGCGTCGTCGCCGACACGGAGAGCAGGATCTCGGGGTGGTGGTCCTTGATGTGCGCGGCCACGGTCCCCTTGCCGACGGCGGTGGGCCCGGCGAGCACGAGGAGTCTGCTGCGGCTCTCCCGCGGCTCGCTCTCGGGCCAGCGGTCGTCGAGGAACCGCTGGAGCACGACCCGCTGCCGCGCACCGAGTCCTCCGAGACGCTTCACCGGCGAGATGCCGAGCTCTGCCAGGATGCGGTCGCGCTTGCCCTCGCCGATCGCGGGGATGCTCGTGAGGAACTCCGTGACGCGCATCGCGCCGGCGGGAGACTCGGGCTCCGCCAGGGCGCGGCGCAGAAGCTCCTGCGGCGTGATGACGCGCATCGCGACGTCCTTCTTGAGGGCGGCGCGGGTGCGGCGGGCGGCGACGGCGCGGCGCGATGCGGCGGCGCGGTCGACCTCGGGCGGGGTGCGTGAATCAGGCATCGGAACCACCACGGTACAACGGGTGCCGGTAGAGTCCCGCGCGCTCGTCGATGCGCGCGGCCAGCGCGTCCGGACCCGCCGACAGCACGCTGCGGCTCTCCGAGGCGACGACGTTGGGCGAGAGCTCGCCGAAGAGCCGGGACAGGTCCGCGGGCTCTGCGCCCTGCGCTCCGAAGCCGGGGGCCAGCAGCGGCGCACCGCGCAGAGCGTCGTCGGGAAGCCCGATGACGTCGCGGTCGACCGTCGCGCCGACGACGAGCCCGATCGGCCCCAGACGCCCGTCGAAGGCCGCGGAGCCGTTGATCCACGACACGTCGCGGGCGACGCGCTCGGCGACGGACTGATCGTCCGTGGCGGCGACGTCGATCGTGCGCGCGCTCTGCACCGGGTAGGCCTCGGGATTGCTCGTCGCGGCGAGCACGAAGGCGCCCTTGCCGTGGCGGACGGCGGTGAGCAGGGTCGCGCGCAGGGAGTCCGGCCCCAGGTACGGGCTCAGCGTGACGGCGTCGGCCTCCAGCGGCGAGCCGGGCTCGAGCCACGCGGCGGCGTAGCCGTCCATCGTCGAGCCGATGTCGCCGCGCTTGGCATCCGCGATCACGACCAGGCCGGCGTCGCGCCCCGCTGCGAGCACGTCTTCGAGGGCGGCGAACCCGGCCGATCCGTAGCGCTCGAAGAACGCCACCTGCGGCTTGATCACGCCGACGCGCCCCGCAGCGGCCTCGACGACACGCAGTCCGAACTCCCGGACGCCGGCTGCCGTGGCATCCAGTCCCCAGTCGCGCAGCAGGCTCTCGTGCGGGTCGATCCCGACGCACAGGGGTCCGTGCTGCTCGAGAGCTCCTCGCAGACGCTCGCCGAAACCACTCACAGGCGCGCCGCCCGGTCGGCGGCGTACTCCTGGAGGCTTCGCACCTCGAAGCCCTCGCGCAGCACCGTCAGCGCGCTCACCGCGGCGCCCAGCACCGCCATCGTCGTGAACAGCGCCTTGTCGGCGGCCACCGCGGCGGCGCGGATCTCGTACCCGTCCGCCCGGGCCATTCCGCCGCTGGGCGTGTTGACGATCATGTCGATCTCGCCGGCGTTGATGAGGTCGACGATGTTGCGCTCGCCGGTGTCCTGCGTCTCGGAGTACTTGCTGACCACCGTGACCGCCACGCCGTTGCGCGCCAGGATCTCCGCCGTCCCCTCGGTCGCCACGAGGGTGTAGCCGAGCTCCTGGAGCCGGTGCGCGGGAAGGATGACCGCACGCTTGTCGCTGTCGGCGACCGAGATGAACACGGTGCCCTCGAGCGGCATGCCGCCGTACGCGGCCTCCTGCGACTTCGCGAACGCCGTCGGGAAGTCGCGGTCGATCCCCATCACCTCGCCCGTCGATCGCATCTCGGGGCCGAGGACCGAGTCGACCATCAGGCCGTCCTTGGTGCGGAAACGCTTGAACGGGAGCACCGCCTCCTTCACGGCGACGGGGGCATCCAGCGGCACGCGCGATCCGTCGGATGCCGGGAGCAGGCCGTCGGCCTTCAGCTCGGCGATCGACGCCCCGGCCATGATCCGGGCGGCCGCCTTCGCGAGCGGGATCCCGAGAGCCTTCGAGACGAACGGCACCGTACGGCTCGCGCGCGGGTTCGCCTCGATGACGTAGAGGACGCCGGCCGAGATCGCGAACTGGACGTTGAGCAGCCCGCGGACGCCGACGCCCTTCGCGATGGCCAGCGTGGCGGTGCGCACCCGGTCGATCTCGGAGCGTCCGAGCGACACGGGAGGAAGCGTGCACGCGGAGTCGCCGGAGTGGATGCCGGCCTCTTCGATGTGCTCCATGACGCCGCCGATGTACAGTTCCGTGCCGTCGTAGAGCGCGTCGACGTCGATCTCGATCGCGTCGTCGAGGAAGCGGTCGACGAGCAGGGGCTTGCCGGGCTCGACGACGACCTCGCCGGCCGTGCGCACGAAGTACTCGCGCAGGCTCGGCGTGTCGTAGACGATCTCCATGCCGCGGCCGCCGAGCACGAAGCTCGGGCGCACCAGCACCGGGTATCCGATCTCCTCGGCGATCCGGACGGCCCCGTCGACGTCGACCGCCGTGCCGTGGCGCGG
>JBEVLS010000061.1:0-4606 GCA_040509015.1 Microbacterium sp. | reverse complement strand
GCGATCCCCGACGCCGAGGGGCACGTGCACCGCGAGCCCTTCGTCCTCCTCGGGCACGCCGCGGCCGGCCACCGCGGGCGCGTCCTGCGCGTGAGCGACCGCGACCCCGAGCTGCTCCGCGCCGTCGAATCCGCCGGGGTCGCCGTCGGCGCCGAGGTCACGGTGACCGACGCCGCGACGCTCGACATCGGAGGATCGGCCGTCGCGCTCCCCGACGGCGCCTCCGACGCGGTCTGGCTCAGCGCCTGATCCGGGCCCGCGGCATCCGCCGGTCAGGAGGCCACCGGACGCCCGTCGCCTCTTCGGCCACCGTCCACAGCCGGTCGGCGATCTCGCGGTCGCGGGTGATGCGCGCGGGTCGGGCACGTCGCGGCTCGCCGCGCGCGATCAGCGCCGGACCCCAGAACGTGCCGCCTTCGACGCCGTCGCCCGCCAAGGCGTGGACGAGCGGGAGGGCTCCGCGCTCCTTGGACTGCGTGATCGGCGTCTGCAGGTTGTCGGCGAAGCGCGTCATCCGCGAGGGCTCGTTGACGCCGAGGATGCCCGTCGTGCGTCCGCTCGTGGAGTAGCCGGGGTGCGCGACGACGCTCGCGACGGGGATGCGCGCCTCGCGGAGCCGGCGGTCGGCCTCGAGACCGAGCGCCGTCGTGGCGACCTTCGACTGCACGTACGCGCGCCACGCCGAGTAGCCGTCGACGAGCTGCGGATCGACCGGGTTGTACGGCCACATCGACGTCGACATGCTGCCCAGCCACACCATGCGGCCGAGCGCCCCGGCGAGGGGCACGAGCAGTTCGCCCGCCAGCGCGAAGTGCCCGAGGACGTTCGTGGCGAAGACGACTTCGTGGCCGTCGGCCGTCGTCTCGCGACGCGCCGGAGGATGGACGACCCCCGCATTGAGGAGCACTCCGTCCAGACGCCCGCGACCGCGGACGCTCGCGGCCGCCGCGCGGACCGACCCGAGATTGCTCGTGTCGAGCAGAAGAGTCTCGACGAGGTCCGGATCGGCATCCGGCAGTCGCCGCCGCACCGCCGAGCGCGCCGCGGCGAGCCGGTTCGGGTTGCGGCCCGTCATCAGCACGCGAGCGCCGGCGCGCACGAGGTGCTCGGTCGAGAAGTACCCCAGGCCCGCGTTGGAGCCCGTGATGAGGTAGGTGCGACCGGTGAGATCGGGAAGGCTCCAGGACGCCACGCCTCGACCCTACGCCCGGGCTAGGCTGTCGGCATGCGGACGCGCGCCGACATCGAATGCTGGCTGACCGATATGGACGGCGTCCTGGTCCACGAGAACACGCCGATACCCGGTGCGGCAGAGCTCCTGGAGCACTGGCGCGACACGGGCACGCCGTTCCTCGTGCTCACGAACAACTCGATCTTCACCCCGAGGGACCTCTCGGCGCGGCTTCGCGCATCGGGGCTCTTCGTGCCCGAGGGGTCGATCTGGACGTCGGCGCTCGCGACGGCGGACTTCCTGCAGAGCCAGATGCCCGGCGGCACGGCGTTCGTCATCGGCGAGGCCGGCATGACCACGGCGTTGCACGAGGCCGGGTTCATCATGACCGAGACCGACCCCGACTACGTCGTCGTGGGCGAGACCCGCAACTACTCCTTCGAGGCGATCACGAAGGCGATCCGGTTCATCAACGCCGGTGCGCGGTTCATCGCGACGAATCCGGATGCCACGGGCCCCTCCACCGACGGAGTGCTGCCCGCGACCGGCGCGATCTCGGCGCTCATCACGAAGGCGACCGGCATGGAGCCGTACGTCGTCGGCAAGCCGAACCCGATGATGTTCCGCTCGGCGCTCAACAGGATCGGCGCGCACTCCGAGACGACGGGGATGATCGGCGACCGCATGGACACCGATGTCGTCGCCGGCATCGAGGCCGGTCTGCACACCGTGCTCGTGCTCACCGGGATCAGCGACCCGGCTGCGATCCAGCGCTATCCGTTCCGCCCCGATGAGATCCTCGACTCCGTCGCCGATCTGCTCCCCGACACCGACCTCGAGACCGAGTTCGCCGAAGGACTCTGATGGGCGCGCTCGACGACGGCGAGAAGGTCACCGCCGCGGACGCCGCCACCTGGCGGGCATGGCTCGAGGCGAACCACGGGGTCTCGAAGGGCGCGTGGCTCGTGCGGCCGCGGGCGGGCTCCGAGCTGGACCTCGTCGGCTACGAGGATGCGATCCTGCACGCGCTGTGCTTCGGCTGGATCGACGGCCCGGTGCGCTCGTTCGACGAGACCACGAACGGGCTGTGGTTCTCGCCTCGCCGCCCCTCGAGCGGGTGGGCGGCGACGAACAAGGCCAGGCTGCTGCGCCTCGAGGCCGAGGGGCTCATGGCCCCGGCCGGCATCCGCGCCGTGGAGGTGGCGAAGGCCAACGGATCGTGGACCGTGCTCGACAACGCCGAGGCAGGCATCGAGCCCGCGGACTTCGCGACGGCCCTCGACGCCGCCCCCGCAGCCCGCGCGGCGTGGGACGCCTTCCCGAAGTCGGCGCGCAAGATCGGGATCTCGCACATCGACGCCGCGCGCAGGCCCGAGACCCGCGCCGCACGCATCGCCAAGGTCGTCGCGGATGCCGCGGAAGGGAAGCGCCCGTGACCGAGCTCGAGCAGAACCTGCTCTTCGCCACGTCCGCCATCGTCGTCAGCGGCACGCTGGTCGTGTTCGTCTGGCAGTGGTGGCGCCACCGCGGCCGCGACGACTGAGCCCGGCGTCGGCGCGTTACTGCGGGTCGAGCCCCAGGTCGTCGAGGTCGACGGCAGCGAGCCACACGAGGCCCTCGGCCTCGATCGCAGCCTGCGCGCCGGTCTTGCGGTCGACGATGACGGCGACCGCGACGGGCTCCGCGCCCTCGCGACGCAGCGCCTCGACCGCCTTCAGCGCCGACTGGCCGGTGGTCGAAGTGTCTTCGAGCACGACCACCCGCTTGCCCACGACGTCGGCGCCCTCGACCTGCCGGCCGCGGCCGTGGTCCTTGGGCTCCTTGCGCACGACGAACGCGTCCAGCGGTCGGGGCGTGCGGGCCGATTCGTGCATCACGGCGTTCGCGATGGGGTCTGCGCCGAGGGTGAGGCCTCCGACGGCGACGATGCCGTCGACGTCGCGGATGAGGTCGAGCATGATGCGCCCGATTGCGGGGGCCGCCCGATGGTCGAGCGTGAGCTTGCGCATGTCGACGTAATAGGTCGCCTTCTTGCCCGACGACAGTGTGAAGTCGCCGTGGAACACGGCCTCGTCCTCGATGAGGGCGATGAGGTACTGGCGGTCTGCTTCGAGCTCGGGCGTGGAGGCGGCGGTCATGCCGACGAGTCTACGGATGCCGGTGCGCGGGCACCGTCGTCAGGGCACAGAGCAGCCCCAGAGAAGACCCAGCACGACGGTCACGGTTCCCTGCACGGGCGCGGACTCCCACCCGCTCGGGCCGACCGCGTAGATCGAGAAGGTTCCGGTGCCGAGGCCGAGGAGTCCGCTCGACAGCGTCACCGACGTCGCCGTCGACGCGAGCGTGCCGGAGCCCGTCACCGCGCCGGCGACGGTCCAGCGGTACGAGGCGCGCGTCAGGCCGCCCGTCGGAGACGTCCACGAGAAGCGAGCGGATCCCACTCCCGGTGTGCACGTCAGCTGGGTCACGGGGCTGACCGTGCCCGCCGTGAGCACGGAGCTGGTGCCCCGCTCGATGTCGACCCACGCGGCATCGGTCGACACCGCTGCGGAGGGCAGGGCGAAGCAGGCGATCAGCCCTGCGGCGACGAGGACGACCGAACCGCGTCGGCGTCGCGAGGTCACCGCGCCCTCGCCCGGCGGAGGATGAGCACGGCGCCCAGGCCCAGCAGGAACACTCCGGCCGCCCCGACGGCCCACGAGACGGGTGCGCCGGTGTCGGGCAGCGTTCCCGTTCCGCCAGGGCCGACCGCGACGTCGTCGCCGAGGCCGGATGCCTGGATCCGCACGTCGACGCGGCCGTCGACGTCGGGATCGACGGTCGCGGGCATCCGGACCGCGACCCGCACCCAGGCCTGACCGCTCGCAGAGAACCGGTCGAGTTCGCGGCTCGCCCCATCCAGCGGTACGGGGCTGTCCTCGATGACGACGCGAGGGGCCGCGCAGGCATCGTCGGCCCACTCCTGCGCGCAGATCGAGATGTCGTAGCGCAGGTGCAGGTCGGGGTCGCCGCGGCTGACCGTCGTGACCTCGATCATTCCCGGCCCCGGCGCCTCGGCCGAGACGCCGACCTGCCAGATCGCCTCCGCGCCGGGGACGAGGCTGGACATCCCCGCGTCCTCGATCGACGTCAGACGGATGATGTCGCCCTGCACGACGCGGACGTTCGGCGCCGCTGCCGCCGCCGCGGGCTGCGCCCCGACGAGGGTGCCGGTGCCGGCGATCGCGATGACGGCGACGACGAGGGCGGCGTTGACGGAAGCGCGGGAAGCGGCATCCGTCGACCGGTCAGCCGCGACCGGAGGTCGTCGACGGCGCGGCCAGCACACCACGACGACGAGGGCCGTGGCCGCCAGCGTCACCGCCCCGAGCACCCACGGACTCCGCAGCGACGAGATCGCGGGAGCGACGCCGGGCACCGAGGCGATCACCAGGC
>JBEVLS010000060.1:0-11305 GCA_040509015.1 Microbacterium sp. | reverse complement strand
TGGGCGCGCGTGACGCGCACGGCCGCGCCCCCGTCCACGACACGGACGGGGATCCCCGTCCGCCGCGCCTCGTCGACGAACGGCCCCTCGGCCATCGTGAGCAGCGAGATGTCGACGCGCCGATCGGATGCGGCGATCAGCCGGAGCAGCGCGCGCTCGGCGCCGCCGAGCTCGCCGGTGTGCGACACCACGAGAACCCGCAGCCGACCGGCATCCGTCTTGTCGCTCACGACCACACCCCTCCGAGAACGTCCCAGTCCTGCTATCCGACCACATCCGCGCGCCGCCCTCGAACTCCGGGTGGCACGGTAAGCCCTCCGGCTCCGTACGATGGGTCTCGTGCCCGCCCTCCACACCCTCCCCACCGTCGCCTCGGTGCGGGAGTTCACGCGGGCATCGGCGGGCGTCATCGCGATCGGCGCGGCCGGTGTTCTCGCCGGATACGTGAGCGGCCGGATGCCGGAGGCCGCCCTGCCGGTGGCGATCGCCGTCCTCGTGCTCGCCATCGCGTTCATCGACATGACCTACGTGCTCGTGCTGTCGTTCCTCGCCAGCATCCTGGTCGTCGGCCGCGTGGGTCCGATGAGCATCGCCGACCTCGCCCTGGGCGTCGGGATCGTCGTGGCGCTGCTCATGCTGCGAGGGCGCGGTGCGAAGTCGCTCCAGCCGCTGCTGTGGGCGGGCGCCTTCTATCTCGCCCTCACGCTCCCCCAGCTGCTGCTCAACCGCTACGTCGAGAACTACATCGAGTGGGCCCACGAGATCATGCTCGTCCTCGGTGCGCTGATCGTCGGGTTCGTCATCGGCCGTGAGGGCAAGGCACGGCTCGCACTGACGCTCTTCGTCCTCGTGTGCTGCGCGATGGCGGTACCCGCCTTCATCTCTACGGTGACCGGGGCCGGCGGCTATGTGGGGCCGTGGCACAAGAACGCGGTGGGAGCCTTCCTCATGTACGGCGCCGTCATCGCGTTCGCGAACCCCCCGTGGATGGGGTGGAAGCCCATGTGGGGCTACATCGCGTTCGCGGTGTGCGGCCTGGGCATGCTGTCGTCGCGGCAGGCGCTCGTCGGCACGCTGATCGGAGCCTTCATCATCGGCATGCGGCCGCGCTTCCACAACGGACGCCGGTCGCGCCTCATGCCGCTCATCCTGATCCCCACCGGCTTCGTCGTCTATCTGGCGGTCCTGGAGCAGCTCACCGAGGACAACGCGTTCAACTCCGCGTCGCAGCGGCTGACCTGGTACGCGGACTCGATCCAGGTGTGGCTGCTGTCGCCGATCTACGGCGTCGGGCACCGCTGGTGGACCACGTACCACACAGGCTACGGCGGGTTCCAGCCGCCCAACGCAGAGCTCGAGGTGCTCACGACGACCGGCGTGCTGGGCCTCATCGGTTTCCTCGGGATGTTCGGCGCAGCGATCTGGCTGCTGTGGCGCATGAATCCCGTGTACGGCACGCTGGGCTTCGCGACGGTCGCCGCCCGCTTCACTCAAGGACAGTTCGACCTGTACTGGGTCGCCGGACACGCCGCCATCCTGTGGATCGTCGCGGGGATCTGCTACGGCGTACAGGAACGCGATCGGGCCGAAGGCGTCGTCCGGCGCCCGCATCCCGTCGAGACGATCTGGCGCCGAACCCGAGGAGCCCGCATCTGATGCGACCCGTCGTCCACGCGATCACCCCGGGTGACCACTACTCGCCGCGCACCGGCTCCGCCATCCCGACCGTCGTCCACGGCATCGCCGCCGCCGCCCTCGATGCCGGCGCGCCGATGCAGTCCGTGCTCCTGGACAGCTCGACCTATCGTCCGCGCTACCCGTCGGCCGAGGCGATCGAATACACCGGCGCCCCGTTCCCCTCGATGCCGGCGCGCGTCGTCGACGCCGCTCTGGGGCGTCTCGGCCTGCCGCGCCGGTCTGCGACGCGCGCGTTCCAGCCTCTCGCCGATGCCATGCGCGACCGGGAGCCGTCTTTCCTGCTCGCACACAATGCGCCTGCTCTGCCTCGACTGATGTCGGCGGAGCAGCATCGGACTCTGCTCTACGCCCACAACGACATCCTGCGCACCATGGGTCACGCCGAAGCGCATCGCTCGCTCGCCACGGTGCCGGCCATCGTGTGCGTGAGCGGGGCACTCGCCGAGATCACCGCGGGCCGTCTTCCGTCCGCACTCGCGGACCGCATCCGCGTCGTGGAGAACGGCGTCGACACCACCACGTTCCATCCGGCCGCCGAGCCTTCGACCGGCACCCGGCTCCGGGTGATGTTCCTGGGCCGGATGATCCCCGACAAGGGCGCGGACGTGCTGCTCAAAGCCGCCGGCCTGCTCGATCGGGACGACCTGGAGATCATCGTGGTCGGGAGCGCCGGTTTCGATCGCGAGGCACCGCTCACGCCGTACGAGGAGTCGCTGAGGCGACTCGCGTCGGACGCGCGCAGCGAGGTGGTCTTCGAGCGATTCGTCGATCGATCGGGCGTCCCCGACCTGCTCCGCACCGCCGATGTCTTCGTCATCCCCTCGCGGTGGCCCGACCCGAGCCCGCTGACGGTCGGCGAGGCGATGGCCACCGGCGCGGCGGTCATCGGAAGCCGGATCGGCGGCATCCCCGAAGTCATCGGCGATGCCGGCGTCGTCGTGGCGCCCGATGCCCCCGCGGAGCTGGCCGCGGCGATCGAGCATCTCGCCGACGATCCGACGGACCGTGCACGGCTCGGAGCGGCGGCACGACGCCGGGCCGAGGAGCGCTCGTGGGCGAACACCTGGACCCAGCTGCAGTCGCTCCTGGCCGAACTGGCCTGAACCGCTCTAGCGCTCGAGGCCCGCGACCACGGTCGTGAGGTTCTCCGTCAGCTCCGCGACCATGTGACGCCATGCCTCGACGGGAAGACGGAGCGGATCGGCGACGTCGTCGTCGTCGCTTCGTCCGATCAGGGACGTGCGCGGACGACCGGCTGCGGCGGCATCGAGCCAGGATCCGAGGGCGGCACGAGGCGGGCGCGGGTTGTCGACGATCCAGCGCGAGAACTGCTTGAGGGTGAAGATGCGCGGCCACGCGTCGGGATCGGCCGCCACGAGCTCACGGGCCTGCTCCCGCGCCATCGTCAGGATCAGGTCGAACCCGCCGAAGTCGTGCAGGTCGATCTCGCGACTGCGATGCGCGTCGAAGTCGAGTCCGTACGAGGGCGCCAGCAGCCGCCCCGTCTCGGGCATCGGCCTGCCCCCGCGGATGAGGCCCCCGGACGTGAACCGGAGAGGTGCGTCGCCCGCGATGCGCTCGGCGATCGCCTCTGCGTAAGGTGACCGGCATTGGTTGGCGTGACACACGATCAGGATCTGCTCGACGCCCCTGATCGGGTCCGGAGTCCTGACGGGGAACGAGTAGCCGTGCGATCCGCCGCTCATCAGCGAGAAGTCTTCCGCCCCTTGCCCTGGACGGTGGTGGGTTCGTCGGCGATGTCCGCCGCCTCGTCCTCATCCGAGCCGAGGTCGACCTCCACAGGAGGAACATCCGCGGCGCGGCTTCGCCGCAGCGGCGCTTCGTCGTCGTCGAACTCGTCGAGTTCCAGCTCGCCGGTGGTGGGCGAGGGCGACAGCGCAGGGGTGGTCGGCTCGGCCTTGCTGCCGGTGACGTAGTAGCTGGAGTAGGACTTCGGCAGTTTGCGACGGCTGCGGTTGCTCACGACGCCGAGGACCTCGGTCCCCGCCGCACGCAGGGCCTCGAGGGTCTCGAGCAGCCTGACGCGGTCGGTCTTGCGGATCGTCGCGAGCACGATGGCTCCGTCGGTGTGGCTGGCGAGAAGCGCCGCGTCGGCCATTCCGATGGCAGGCGGCGAGTCGATGATGACGACATCGGCGAGCATGCGCAGGTAGGCGATGACATCCGAGATGACGGGTCTGGCGAAGAGGTCGGCGGGCTCGGAGGGCTCGGGGCCGGCGGGAAGGACCATGAGCCGCCGGTAGCGGGTGGAGTTCAGACGCGATTCGACGGCGGCGATGGAGAGCTCCTCGCCCACCTCGTGCTCCTGGAGGATGTCGCTCAGTCCTTCGCCGTCCGCGGCGTCGCCGAAGTAGCGGGCGAGGTTCGGTCGGCGCAGGTCGCCGCCGACGAGGATGACCTTCTTGCCCGCGCGGGCCCACGCGAGAGCGAGGTTGGCCGAGACGAAGGACTTGCCGTCGCCGGGCTCGACGCTCGTGACGACGAAGGCCGCCTCGCGGGACGGCAGGAAGACCGCGAGATTGGACCGGAGGGTGCGGAGGCGCTCGCTGAGATCGGTGCGCTCGTTGCTCGCGACAGGAAGCGGCGGGTCCATGTGCTGGAGTTTGCGGTCCCAGCTGAGTTCGCCGATCGACCGCGCGCCGGTCAGCTCTTCGACCTCGTCCTCGGCGCGCAGGCGGTTGTCGAACTGGTCGCGGATCAGAGCGACCGCGATGCCGATGATCAGGCCCGTGAGCAGAGCGAGGAGCATCACGATGATCGCCCCGGGCACGGTGCTCGCACCGGCGCTGGGCTGGCGGAGCACGATCGTGTTCGCGCCGCCGGTGTTGATGGTGTCGATGGCCGCCGTGGCGGAGGTCATGCGCTGAAGGGCGGTCTGGAGATTCGCCTGCGAGATCGAGTCGGCGGGGTTCTGCGCGACCGCCTGCTGGAGTTCCCGCGCCGTCGCCGTCGCCGTCGTCTGCGCCTCCTGCAGTTCCTGCAGCGCCGCGGCCACCTGTGCGTCGATGTACGCCTGGAACGACGAGAGGACCGCGGACACGTAGTCCTGCGCCGCCGCCGGCGACCCTGCTTCCGCCGTCACCGAGACCTGCGCGAGCCGGGACTCGGCGTCGACGGAGATGTCGATCGATCCGCCCAGCGCCGCCGAGTCGACTCCGAGCTCGTCCGCAGCCGGGTCGAGGACCGCCGGCGAGAGGATCACGTCCGGGTCGATGTCGACCGACACGCCGCCGATCTCGCCGGAGTACGCCGCGTCGGTGACGACGGCGTTCAAGCGGAGGGCGCCGGTGCTCGTGAACGTCTCGGTGCGGATCTGCAGGTAGGCCGCGGCGGTGACCAGAGCGATCGCGACCACCGACACGATGATCCACTTGCGCTTCCACAGCACGTCGAGAACTTGTCGAAGTGTCACGTAGGCCCCTGGTCCCCTCGGTTCTGCCGCGCGAGCGCGCGAGAACGCCCCCTAATACAACCATAAGTCGAGTCTTGGCAACTCTCGCCGCCGGTGTGCTCAGGGCCCGACGTCGCCGCGCACCGGGTATTGGTTCGCGAGGACCACCGCGATCGCGCCTGCCACGGCGACCACCACCGATGCCCCGATGGGGTCGATCAGCGCCGGGATGTCGGGGCCTCCCGAGGCGATGGCGCCGAGTGCCACCGAGAAGACGACCGCCCCTGCGACCATCCCCATGAGGCCGATGACCGTCCAGATCGCACGAGGACCCTGCCGCCCGAGCGGCGGCACACCGGCGATGGCCGAGATCGCGAAGGCCACGGCCCCGACGAGGAGCGCTCCGCCGACGACGTCGCTCCCTCGGTGCGCATACGAGAGCAGCGAGGCGCATGCGACGAGGCCGACGACGACGCCCAGCACGACCACGACGATCGGGTGGAGCCAGCGAGGACCGAACCAGATGATCGCCACGACCGCCGCGAGGCTCATCGCCGTGTGGCCGCTGGGGAAGGTCTGGTACGTGTAGGCGAAATCGCCCAGATACGGTCGGGGCAGGAGCCCGCCTTTGAACGCGAAGCTCGCGAGCCCCGTGAGCATGACCAGCGCGCCCGCCGAGACCACTGCGATCCAGCGACGGCGGATCATGCCCTCGACGCCCGCGACGGCCGCGAGTCCCAGCAGGAGGAACGGGATCAGGTCGCGTGCTCCGTAGAGCGACAGCCATCCCTCGCCGCGCAGCCACCCGAACGTGCCGAGAGTCGCGGCATCCCACTCCTGGCCCGCGGGGGTCAGGATCGCCAGCGCGTAGAGGACGACGAATGCGACGCCGAATGCGACGGCGAGGATCGCCGAGCGCACGCGCGTGGTGCGACGAAGCGGTCTGACCGCATCAGCCACGGCGCAGCTCTTCGGCGACGACATCACGCAGGCGTGCCGCGAAACGGGCCTCGGAGAACCCGTCGGCATGCGTTCGGATGCGTGCCGCATCCCAGTCCCCTGCGGCGAGCGACTCGACCGCCGCACTCACGGCGTCCTGCTCCAGCCGATCGAAGAAGACGCCGTTGACTCCTTCGTCGACGGTGTCGAGGTAGCCGCCGTCGCGGAGCGCCGCGGTCGCCTTGCCGAAGGACGCGGCCTCGAGCGGCGAGAGTCCGAAGTCCTCATAGGACGCCGCGACGAGTCCGACGGCGTTCTCGTACAGCCAGCGCAGCTGGGCGTCGGGCACGCGCCCGACGAGGTGCGTCCCGCCGACGCTGAGGGCGAGCTCCTCCAGACGTGCGCGGTCGGGGCCGGCGCCGACCACCACGAGGTCCACGCCCGGCACCGCCGCGACGGCCTCGATCACGAGGTCGACGTTCTTGTAGGGCAGAAGTCGCGCGACGCACAGCACGAACGGGCGATCGATCCCGCGGACGGGCTCGGCCGCGATCGAGAGATCGAACGAGGCCGGCGGAGGCGGCAGCACCTCGGCGTCGATGCCGTACACGTCACGCACGGCCGACTGGACCACACGGGAGTTGACGAGGTAGCGGTCCGCGGATGCCGCGGCATCCTGGTCCCACCGACGCAGGCCCGGCCCCAGGAGTGCCGTGGCCGCGGAGACCGCGCGCGACTGGAAGCCCCGCGACTCCGCGCTGCCCGCATACCGATCCGACTGGTACAGCCAGCGCGCCGGCGCGTGGCAGTACACGATCTTGCGCCCCGTGGTCGGGATGCCGTGCGCCCAGCCGCTGGACGACGCGACGAGGACGTCGGCGTCGACGCGATGCCCGGATACGGCCTTGGCCAGGAACGGAAGGGCGAGCCGATGGTGGCGGCGCAGGATGCTCCACCGGTTCAACGGCATCGCCCGGACATCGACGTCGGCGAACTCGGGGAACGTGCCCTCGGGGTCGTAGAGCGACGTGTGCAGAGGTGCGCCGGGGAACGTCCGTGTCATCGCGAGCGCGACCCGCTCGGCGCCGCCGCGCTGCGTGACGTAGTCGTGGGCGAGCGCGATCACGGGCGCATCCGCCGACGAGGCCGCCTGGTCGTCCGATGTCATGGGCTTCCGGTCCGCGGTCGTCCCCGATCGGACCGCACGTCCTCAGGATACAGAGCGCGCGAGAGCGTCTGCGTCGCGCCGTCTCGGGCGCCTTGGCGATCGACGCCCGGGGCCGTTAGCCTTCGGCTACCGGGCCCGAGCCCGACCGACGGAATCCGGGGAGTCGCGTGCGAGACGTCCGCGTGCAGCGCATCGTCGGCGTCGCGCTGTGGGCAGCGGTGGTCGCCGGCGGCCTCGTGCTCTCGTTCCAGCGGTTCGCGGACGCTGTCGACGGCGACATGGGCACGGACCTCGGCACCTTCGTCCACGCCGCGGAACTCCTCCGCTCCGGCGAGAGCATCTACCTCGAGAAGGCCTACGTCTATTCGCCGTTCGTCGCGTGGATGCTGGCGCCCTTCGGAACGCTCGATCAGGCCGCGGGTCCGTGGACCGCCCTGTCGATCGCGTTCTGCTGGCTCGCGGTCGCCGCCGTCGTGGCCACGCTGTGGAAGACGCTCCGTCCGTGGCAGCGCCCCGTGGTCGCCGGAGCGGGCCTGGTCACGATCCTCTGGAACTACGTGCTCGTGCTGCACCTGTGGCTCGGTCAGACCGACACGCTCGTGCTCGCCCTGCTCGCACTGGGAGTGTTCTTCGCCTCGCGCCGCTGGGCGATCGCGTCCGGGATCGCGGTGGCCCTCACCGGCATCGTCAAGACCTGGCCGGCCGGGTTCCTGCTGTGGTTCCTGCGTCGGGACGCCCCGAGGCGCTGGTGGTCGCTGGCAGCCGCGGCAACCTCGTGGGTCGTCCTGCTCCTTCTCACGCTGATCTTCATGGGACCGCGGACTTTCGTCGACTGGATCGATCGGACGCTCGAGCTCAGCGAGCAGCAGCTCGTCGCGTACTCGGTGTTCGGCCTCGGCCGTCACCTCTTCACGGACAACGAGATCATGGAACCGCTCCTCGTCGCCCCGGCGCTCGGCACCGCCGTCGGGGTCGCGCTGGCCGCGGGGATCATCGCCTTGATCGTGCTGGTGCTGCGCCGTCCGTCCGGCGATTCGCTCTCGATGTGGAATCTCGCCGGCGCGCTCGTGCTGCTCATCCCGGTGTCTCATATCGACTACCGACTGCTCGTCCTGCCGCTCCTGTGGGTCTGGCTCGCGACGGCCCTCGCCGAACGTGATCCGCGGGCATGGGCGATGACGGCCGTCATGACGCTGTTCTGGATCGTGACGTTCCGCATCCAGCCGGTCGACAGCATGCAGGCGCAGGGATCGTCCGGGCACTACGTGGCGACGATGGCGATCGCCGTCGTCGCGCTGACCGCATCGGTGCTCGTGGCGGCGCGACGTGACCGGCTCGTCCGCGACGCGGCACGAGCCGAAGCGCTCGCCTCTTAGAGTTCGCCCGGCTGCATGACCTGCTCGTCGATCTTCTCGACGAGCTCTCGCGCCGGCGACTTCTTCGATGACGGGTCCTTCTTCGGCGCGTAGACGACGAGGGAGTGGAAGACGAACCGCACGAAGAACGCGACGACCAGCGTGATGCCCGTGGCCAGCACGCTGGAGATGTGCAGGTTCTCGACCATGAGGGCCATGATCGGGATGCGCACGAGCGCCTCGGCGTTGTTGAAGCCGAACGACTTCGCGAAGCGGGACCAGACGCTCGACGCCTGATCGCGCATGTCCTGGAAGACGAAGCGCTCGATCAGCACGAAGTTGCCGATGATGGTCACCTCGGCCGCGATGACGGCCGCGACGATGTAGTCGACGTTCACCGCTGTGAGCGCCCACACGATGAGCAGGTTCGCGACGGCGCCGAGTCCTCCGACGATCGCGAAGAGCGACATCTTGCCGAAGCGCAGCGCAGCGAGCTGGGTGAGGAAGTGGAGGCCCTGCCGGAACGAGGCCTTGGACTCGCCCGCGTGGCGGTCGGCGAAGTCGAACGGCACCTCGGCGATGCGGAAGCTCTTGCGCGCCAGCACTTCGAGCAGGATCTTGAACCCGCGGGGCTTGAGCCCGTCGAGGTCGATCGTGCGGCGATCCACGAGATAGAAGCCGGTCATCGGATCCGTCACGTCGTGCAGGCGCACGGGGAACATCGCGCGGGTGACCATCGTCGAGGCCTTCGAGACGAAGACCCTCGAGCGATCCGCCAGACCGCTCGCCGTGCCGCCCCCGACGTAGCGCGATGCGACGACGACGTCGACGTCTCCCTGCCGGAAGCGGTCGTAGAGCTCGCGGATCTTCTCGGGCGGATGCTGCAGATCGCCGTCCATCACGAGGCAGATGTCGGACGCGGCGGCGGCATAGCCCTCGACCACGGCACCGCCCAGTCCGCCCACGGGGTCGTCGCGATGGATGAGGCGCACCGGGATCGTGGCGGATGCGGCGACCTCGCGGATGACCTCGGGCGTGCCGTCGTCGCTGTCGTCGACGAAGACGATCTCGCAGGCGATCCCCGCCGTCGCGTCCGTGATCCGACGGACGAGCTCGGCCACGTTGGGCGCCTCGTTGTACGTCGGCACGACGATCGAGAGTTCGATGAGCGGTTCCCTCCGCACGCGTTCCCCCCCTGAATCGACGCTGACCATGATCTCATGCGCGCAACGACGCCGGGAACCGCGGATTCCCGCGCCTGGCACCGACTCGGCGAGCACTCCCGCATCTCGTAGACGGCGGAGTCGCAGAGACGGCATCCGCTCGTCACCGGCCGTTCTCCTCGATCACCCCGTCCCGTCTCGCACGTTCGCGAACGTCGAACCATGCGGGTTTCTGTCATCGGATGCGGGTACCTCGGCGCCGTCCATGCGGCGGCCATGGCCGAACTCGGCCACGACGTCATCGGCATCGATGTCGACGACGCGAAGATCGCGGCGCTCACGCGCGGCGAGGCGCCCTTCCACGAGCCCGGTCTCGAAGAGCTGCTCCGGACGCACGTCTCGACCGGTCGCCTGCGGTTCTCGACCGAGATGGCGGATGCCGGTGGCTGCGGCATCCACTTCATCGCCGTCGGCACCCCGCAGGTGCAGGGCGGCACGGCAGCCGACCTGTCGTACGTGGACGCGGCGATCGCCGCGCTCGTGCCGCACACGCGCGAGGGCGACGTGATCGCCGGCAAGTCGACGGTGCCGGTCGGAACAGCCGAGCGCCTCGCCGAGGCGATCGAGGACATGGGCACGGGCGCGGTGCTGGCGTGGAATCCGGAGTTCCTGCGCGAGGGGTGGGCGGTCAAGGATTCGCTCACGCCGGATCGGCTCGTGTTCGGCCTTCCTCCCGACCCGGATGGGGCCGCTTTGGTGGACGACGTGCTGCGTGAGGTCTACGCGCCGGTCCTCGCGCTGGGAACCCCTCTCGTGGTCACGGACTTCGCGACCGCCGAACTCGTGAAGGTCGCCGCGAACGCGTTCCTGGCGACGAAGATCTCGTTCATCAACGCGATGGCCGAGATCGCCGAGGTGACGGGTGCCGACGTCGTGCAGCTCGCCGATGCGATCGGCCATGACGACCGGATCGGCCGCCGCTTCCTGGGCGCCGGTGTCGGCTTCGGCGGCGGCTGCCTGCCGAAGGACATCCGCGCCTTCACCGCACGGGCAGAGGAGCTCGGGCGGGCGGATTCGGTGGCGTTCCTCAAGGAGGTCGACGCGATCAACCTCCGACGGCGGCAGCGAGTGGTCGACCACGTGGTGGCCGCGCTCGACGGCGAGCCGTTCGGCAGGACCGTGGCGATGCTCGGTCTCGCGTTCAAGCCGCACTCCGACGATGTGCGCGACTCGCCGGCGCTCGACGTCGCCGTGCGACTCAAGGGTCTCGGCGCCGACGTGCGGGTCACGGATCCCGCGGCGATCGAGAACGCCCGTGCGAGGCATCCGCAGCTCGACTACCGGGAGTCTTTCGACGACACCGTCACCGGCGCGGACGTCGTCGTGCTCGTGACCGAGTGGGACGAGTACCGCTACCTCGATCCCGAGGCGGTCTACCCGCTCGTCGCGACGCCGAACGTCGTCGATGCGCGCAACAGCTACGACCCCGCGCGGTGGCGCGCGGCGGGCTGGAACTACCGGGGTCTCGGCCGGCGCTAGATGAGCGAGAGCTCGCGCAGCTTCGACTCGA
>JBEVLS010000059.1:0-4644 GCA_040509015.1 Microbacterium sp. | reverse complement strand
CGCCGCGCCCGCCCGACAGGACGTCGAGCGTCGTGACGTCCTTCGCGAGCAGCGCGGGCTCGCGGTAGGTGACGCCCGTCACCAGCGTGTGGAGCAGCGCGCGCTCGGTGTGCGCGGCGATGAAGCCGAGAGCTGTGTAGGCCGAGAGCATGTCGTCCTCGGTCGGCCCGACTCCGCGGATCTGCCAGAAGTGGTCCATCACGGTGATGCGCGCGATCCCGGCCGCCTCGGCGTTGCGCGCGTGCGCGGCCAGGTCGCGTCCGAGGGTGGCGGGGCCACCGTTCCAGGTGAAGTCTGCGATGTGAAGTCCGAGCTGCACGGCGTCTCCGTTCCGGGGGCCGCGAGCGCGGCATCCCACCTCGAAGACAACGCTAGATCCGTGCGGAGGCGCGAGGGCCGTTCACCAGGAGGAAGCGACCGCCGTGTGCGTCTCGAGGATGCCCTCGGTGGTGCCTTCGGGCGCGCGGCCGATGCCGCATTCGGTCGCGACGCCGAAGACCGGCACGTGGCGGAGGGCGGCGTCGACGCGACGCTGCGCGCCCTCGGCGCCGTCCTCGCGGTGGACGAGTCCGAGGTAGAGCTCGCCGGGCACCTCGAAGCCGTCCAGCGGCGCGAAGTAGGCGTCGTCGTCGCGCTCGATCGGCACCGGAAGGTGCAGCCACGTGAGCGGGCGGTCGAGCTGCGACAGCACCGCTTCGGCGAATCGACGGAGGTTCGCGGTGTCGGCGGGCTCGATGAAGTGCTTCTCTCCGGCGTCTCCGTAGCAGAGGTGCACGCCCACCTCGACGTCGGCGGGCACGCCGTTCACCAGGGTCGCCACGCGCGCGGGCAGTTCGCTCCACTCGTCGTCGAACCAGCCGGCGTACGCGCCGCCGAACGTCTCTTCGTAGCCACCCGACTCGAGCACCGCGAACTCGGTCGCGACATCCCACTGGATCGCGAGGTCGCCGTGCGGAATCGCCTCGGCGATGCGCGCCAGCTCTCCTCGCAGGGCGGCGGCGTACACGGGTTCGATCGCGGCGCGGTCGTCGCCGCGGAAGAACGCCGCCACGACGCCGACCGGCGTCGGCAGCGACACCTGGAACCGCACGCCGGGCGCGATGACGCCCTCGTCGCGGAGTCGGGTGAACACGCCGTACGACTCGATCGCGGCATCCGCGTACCCGAGAGGAGGAAGGACGATGGATGCCGCGTCCACGCCGTCGGCGATGCGCACGGGACGCGCGTCGAGGCCGCGGACGAAGATCGGCTCGTCGCCGATGCGCTCGAGTCCCTCTGCTTCGCCGATCACATCGGGCTGGAAGAGGATCCAGTGGAAGCGCGCGCCGACTTCTCCGTCGGGGATGCGCTTGAGCGTGCCGCCCAGCGTGGTCGAGGCCACGCGCATCGTCTTCTCGGCGTCGTCGAAGTTGACGCTGCCGACCAGCAGCGCGCCCTGGGGCTGGGTCATGTCGTGCTCCTCCTCGTGCGCGCGGCGGCGCGGCATCCGCTCTACCGTCCCACCACCGCGACCCGACCGCCAACCCGGGCCGCATCGCGAGTAGGTTGAGCGAGTGAGCACCAGCACCGCGATGAACCAGCGTCTCGTGCTGACGATCGCCGTGCTGTCGTCGTTCGTGGCCTTCCTCGACGGCACGGTCGTCAACGTCGCACTCCCCGCGATCGAGCGCGATCTCGGGGGCGGACTCACGACGCAGCAGTGGGTCGTGGACGCGTACCTCATCACGCTCGGCGCGCTCATCCTCGTCGCGGGCGCCGTGAGCGACGTGTTCGGCCGCATGCTGGTGCTGCGGATCGGGCTCATCGGCTTCGGCATCGCGTCGATCGCGATCGCCGCGGCGCCGACGGCCGAGATCCTCATCGCGGCCCGCGCCCTCCAAGGCGCCGCCGGGGCGTTCCTCGTCCCGAGCTCGCTCGCCCTCATCACCTCGACCTTCCACGGTGCCGCGCAGGCCAAGGCGATCGGGACCTGGACGGCGATGACCACCGGAGCGATGGTCGTCGGCCCGCTCATCGGCGGCCTCTTCGTCGACTTCCTCTCGTGGCGGTTCGCGTTCCTCATCAACGTGCTGCCGATCGCCGTGACGCTGTGGCTCATGTTCCACGCTCACGTGCACGACGTCCGCAAGCCGAACGCCTCGATCGACTGGCTCGGCGCGGTGCTGTGCACCCTGGGGCTCGGCGCCATGGTGTTCGCGCTCATCGAGCAGCCCAACATGGGATGGTCCTCGCCCGCCATCTGGGGATCGCTCGGCGGAGGCGCGGTGCTGTTCGCCGCCTTCCTTCTGCGCCAGCGCACGGTGCGCAGCCCGATCCTGCCCCTCGATCTCTTCCGCGTCCGCAACTTCTGGACGGGCAACGTGGCGACCGTCTTCGTATACGGGGCTCTCTCGCTCAACGGGTTCGTGGTCGCGGTGTACCTGCAGCAGGGTGCGGGACTGTCGGCGACGCTCGCAGGGCTCGCGAGCCTTCCGATCACGATCATGATGGTGCTGCTGAGCTCGAGGATCGGCGGCCTCGCGGGCAAGTGGGGTCCGCGGCTGTTCATGACCGTCGGGCCGATCCTGATGGGCATCGGCGCACTCCTGCTCCTCACGGTCCGCGAGGACTTCTCGTACTGGTGGCAGGTGCTGCCGAGCATGATCGTGACGGGCCTCGGCCTCGCACTCACGGTCTCGCCGCTGACCTCCGCCATCCTCGGCGCGATCGACTCGGAGCGGTCCGGTATCGCCTCAGCCGTGAACAACGCGGTGTCGCGCGTCGCGGGACTCATCGCCATCGCCCTGCTCGCGACGATCCTGGGCGGCGCACTCGACCTCGACGGCTTCCATCGCGCGGCGGTGGTGACGGCCGCCCTGCTCATCGCGGGCGGCGTCGTGTCGTTCCTGGGCATCCGCAATCCGGCGGTCGACGCCGAGCCTGTGCCCTAGCGGGGTCTCATCCGCGACGCGTCCTGGCCCGCGGCATCCGCTCACTGCCAGACTGGCGGCATGCCAGTGATCGAGAACTCCAAAGTCACCATCGTCGGAGCCGGAAGCGTCGGCTCGAGCGCAGCGTACGCGGCGCTGATCCGCGGGTCGGCCCGGCACGTGGCCCTCTACGACATCGCGACCGAGAAGGCCGAGGCCGAGGTCCTCGACCTCGCGCACGGCACCCAGTTCACCGGCTCGAGCGACATCATCGGCGGCAGCGACATCTCGGTCGTCGAAGGATCGCAGGTCGTCGTGATCACGGCCGGCGCGAAGCAGAACCCCGGCCAGACCCGCATCGAGCTCGCCGCCGTCAACGCCCGCATCATGAAATCGATGATGCCGCAGCTGCTCGAGGTGGCCCCCGACGCGATCTACGTCCTCGTCACGAACCCGTGCGATGTTCTGACGGTGCTCGCGCAGGAGGAGACCGGGCTGCCGCCGGAGCGCATCTTCGCGTCCGGCACGGTGCTCGACACCTCGCGTCTGCGCTGGGTGCTCGGCAAGCGCGCGGGCGTATCGACCTCGAGCGTGCACGCCTACATCGTCGGCGAGCACGGCGACACCGAGTTCCCGCTGTGGTCCAAGGCCACGATCGGCACCGTCCCGATCCTGGAGTGGGTGACGCCCGCCGGCGACCGCATGACGAAGGACGAGCTCGACCAGATCGCGATCGACGTGCGCGACGCCGCCTACAAGGTGATCCAGGGCAAGGGCGCGACCAATTACGCGATCGGGCTGTCGAGCGCCCGGATCATCGAGGCGATCCTGAAGGACGAGCACGCCGTCATGCCCGTCTCGCCCGTGCTGGACGACTTCCACGGTGTGAGCGGTGTGGCCCTGTCGGTGCCGTCGATCGTCAGCGCGAAGGGCGCGTTCCCGATCCGCGAGACGCCGTTCGACTCCCACGAGCTGGAGCTCTTCCACACGTCGGCGAACGCGCTGCGCGAGGTCGCCGACTCGCTGCGCTGATCGGCACCGGATGCCGGTGGTCACCGGCATCCGCACCGGCCCGTCATCGCCGCGATGTCGGCCGCCCCGCTTAGCCTGGACGCATGGCGGCCCGACGACCCACGCAGACCGCACCGTACCGGTGCACCGAGTGCGGGTGGACGACCCTCAAGTGGGTCGGGCGCTGCGGCGAATGCCAGCAGTGGGGCACGGTCGTCGAGGCGGCGGAGCAGACGGGTCTCACGCGGTCGGTCACGCCGGTCGCCCCCGGCGCGGCGCGCGCGGCGCAGCCCATCACGCGCATCGACACGACCGACGCCCCCAGGCGCACGTCCGGCGTCGGCGAGTTCGACCGCGTGCTCGGCGGCGGCATCGTCCCGGGCGCCGCGATCCTGCTCTCGGGCGAGCCCGGCGTCGGCAAGTCGACGCTCCTGCTCGAGGTCGCGGCGAAGTCCGCCCAGGCCGGTCGCCGCGTGCTCTACGCGAGCGCCGAGGAGTCCACGGCGCAGGTGCGGCTGCGCGCCGAGCGCACGGGCGCTCTGCACGACGAGCTCTACCTCGCGAGCGAAACCGACCTCGCGACGATCCTGGGGCACGTCGATCAGGTCCAGCCCGAACTCCTCATCGTCGACTCGGTGCAGACCGTGTCGTCGTCGCTCTCCGATGGGCTGGCCGGCCAGCCGTCGCAGGTGCGCGAGGTCGCCGCGACGCTCATCCGCGTGGC
>JBEVLS010000058.1:0-7537 GCA_040509015.1 Microbacterium sp. | reverse complement strand
GGTGACCCCGAGGGGATCCCTCGGGGTCACCGCCTGCAGTCGGTCATTCGGTGCGAACCGCCTGATCGGATCGGATCAGGAACCGTCGAGGTCCGCTTCGGGCATCGGGGCGTCCACGATCCCGACGTCCTCGCTCCCCCAGATGACGTCGGCGTCCACGTCCCACGTGCTCTCGGTCTGCGACGTGAGCTCCTCGTTGAAGGAGTTCGTGGCCGAGTAGCTCTCGGACAGGTCGTTGTAGGAATCGTCGACGCTCATGTTGGTCGAGCTGTCCGTCCACGACGAGCTGTCGACCTCGGAGTTGTACGAGTCCTGGATGTCGACGATGCTCGTCTCGTTGTTCATGTTGACGTCGCCCTCGGCCGAGATCGTCGTCGACCGGTCGACCGACTGGCTGAGGTTCACGTCGTTCCCGGCGGCGATCGACCCCGCACCGGATGCCACGACCGCCGAGCTGCCGCCGGCGGCGCCCTCGCCCCACCCGTCGAGGTCGGCGTTGAACGACTGATCCACGATCGTGTTCTGGTTGTTGACCCAGACATCGCCCGCGCCGCCGCCGGCGCCCCCGAGGCTCAGGCTGCCGAATCCGGTGGAGTACTCCCGCGTGCCCACGTCGATCGAGTGATCGTCGGTCGACGAGTCGCTGTGCGAGTTGTACGAACCGTCGACCGAGTCGCTCGAGTTGTCGTTCATCGAGTCGTTGACCGAGTTGTCGGAGTAGTCGTTCGTCGAGCTGTCGGAGTTGTCGTTGTACGAGTCCCGGGTCCACGTCTCGGAATCGTGCGAGTCCTCGTTTCCGACGTTGTCGAGGTCCCACGTGTCGTTGCCGCTCCCGTTGACCGAGTTGTCGGCGTTGCCGACGTTGTCGAGGTCGACGGCGAGATTGGAGTTGGTGGTCGTGTTGGCGGTGTTGTTGGAGTCCCGGACCTTCGAGTTGAACGAGTCGTCGAAGTCGGTCTCGGTGTAGTCGGCCATTGTCTTCTCTTCCTGTTGCGCAGTCTTGCAGTGTGGGGCGATCGCCGCGCCGCGAGCGGGCGCGGCGCGGCGACCGGGGTCGGATCAGCCGGCGAACGCCTCGCCGATTCCGGCGTCCGAGCTGTCGACGATGGCATCGACGTCCGCCGTGATGACGGTGCTCTCGAACAGGTCGGTGGTCTCGTTGAACGAGCCCTCCGCCGTGTAGGACTCGGAGAGGTCGTTGTACGACTCGGAGATGTCGGTGTTCGTCGAGCTGTCCTCCCAGCTGGAGGAGTCCTCCCAGCTGTTGTACGAGCCGGAGATGTTGACGATGCTCGTCTCGTTGCCGATGTTCACGTCGCCCTCGGCCGACGTGATCGTCGTCGAGTAGTCGACGTCGGTCGACAGGTTGACGTCGTTGCCCGCCGCGATCGAGTCATCGCCCGAAGCGACGACGGCTTCGCTGCCGCCCCATCCCCACCCGCCGCCGGCCGCGTTGTACGACTGGTCCACGATCGTGTTCTGGTTGTTGATCAGCGTGTCGCCGCCGCCGGCTCCTGCTGCGCCGCCCGCGCCGAGCGAGACGTCTCCGAAGCCGGTGTTGTACGAGCGGGCTCCGACGTCGATCGAGTGGTCGTCGGTCGACGAGTCGCTCCACGAGTTGTAGGAGTCTGCGATCGAGCTGGTGGAGTTGTCGTTGCCCGAGTCGTTCCACGAGTTGTCCGACTCGTCCGTGGTCGAGCTGTCCGAGTTGTCGTTGTACGAGTCCGACGTCTTCGTCGTGGTGTCGTTGGAGTCGGAGTTGAACGAGTCGGCGACGTCGACCGCGAGGTTGCCGCTGTCGTTGGTCGAGTTGTTCTCGTTGAACGCGTTGTCTGCGGCGTAGCTCGCGTTGGCGGTCGCGTTGGTGGTCTCGGTGTTGTTCGAGCCCCAGACGCCGGAGTTGAACGATCCGTCGTATTCGTCGATGTCGATGTTGTCCATGAGCGCTTCCCTTTTCCGGGGGCGACCCCCCACGAGTGATGTTGGCTTCACGCTACGAGCGGGTCGTCGCGCCCGCATCGGGGGGACCCCCGCATACCGTGCGGGGTGGTGCGGGGGTTGTCGGTGCGTGCCCCACGCGCGGGTAGGGGGATGCTCCGGGCTGCCACGTAGGCTGGCCGGATGGAGATGGCAGAGCTCACCGCGCTCCTGACCCCCGAGGGACTGCGGCTGCTCGACGACGCTCCCTCGATCGGTTCCGCCGACGACGTCGCGCGCGTCGTGACGCGATTGCGGAAAGAGGGATACTCCCCCGACCTCGTCTCGGCGGTCGTGACCCAGGCGCGTCTGCGTGTCGCCGGGCGCACGAAGTTCGGCGACCTGGCGGACCGCATGCTCTTCACCCGCGCCGGACTCGAGCAGGCGACGCGTCTTGCGATCGCGGTACGGCACGCGGCGCGGTTCCGCGACGCGGGCCTCAGCGCCGTCGCCGACCTGGGGTGCGGCATCGGCGGCGATGCGCTCGGCCTGGTCGGACTGGGACTGCGCGTCACCGCCGTCGATGCCGACGAGGTCACGGCCGCCATCGCCGCGTACAACCTCGCCCCGTTCGGTGCGGACGCGACGGTGCGCCACGGCGTCGCCGAGGAGTTCGACTCCGCATCGGTCGACGCCGCCTGGCTGGATCCCGCCCGACGCACCGCCGGACACGGCGAGACCACGCGCACGCGCCCCGGCGACTGGTCGCCGCCCCTGGACTGGGTGTTCGGCCTCGCCGGACGTCTGCCGACCGGGGTGAAGCTCGGCCCCGGCCTCGATCGCGACCTGATCCCGGACGACGCCGAGGCGCAGTGGGTCAGCGCCGACGGATCGACGATCGAGCTCGTGCTGTGGTCCGGAGTGCTCGCCCGCCCCGGCGTCCGTCGCGCGGCGCTCGTGGTGCGCGGCGACACGGCGCACGAGATCACATCGGCGACGGATGCCGCGGACGAGCCGGCGCGCCCGCTCGGCGCGTTCCTGCACGAGCCCGACGGCGCCGTCATCCGCGCCCGCCTGATCGGAGACGTCGCCCGCAGCCTCGACGCCGGGATGCTCGACGAACGCATCGCCTACCTGACCTCCGACGCTGCGCTGACGTCTCCCTTCGTGGCGAGCTTCCGGGTTCGGGAAGAGGTCCCGGCCGATCCGAAGCGACTGGGCGCCGCGCTCCGCGCACGAGGCATCGGGCGCCTCGAGATCAAGAAGCGGGGCGTCGACATCGATCCCGCGGCGTTCCGACGGGCGCTCAAGCTGCGCGGCGACGCCGAGGCGACCGTATTCGTCACGCGGATCGGCGCAAAGCGGGTCGCGATCCTGGCCGACCGGGTCTGAGCCGGTTCAGCCGAAGAGGTTGGCCTGGGTCGCCGCCCACCAGAGCCATCCGGCGCTGTAGAGGAACGACACCCCGCTCAGCACGATCGTCCACACCGCGACGGCGCGGCTCTCGAAGGGGCGCCGCAGCGCGACGATCGCCAGGATCAGCCCGACGAGGCCGAGGGGGAACCCCCACCCGACGACGAGCGAGACGAGAAGGCCCGCGATCGCGAACCCGAGCGCCCATCCGGCGAGGCCGCGCGACGGGCGGGGTGTCGGCATGAGCCATTCCGCCGTCACGGCGGCGTGCTCGGCGCTCCCCGGCTCGGGCGGAGCGACCTGCGTCGTCACGTCGAGCGGCGCCGTGGGCAGGCGCTGGAAGCCTCCGCGGTGAGCGCCCGGCAGCGGCGTGGCGTCCTCCGCCGCCGCGACGTCGGGCGACGGCGGCTCGACGAGCGGCGCGGGCAGCGGAGGCACCGATCGGGCATCGTTCGAGGTCGGATCGCTCATGCCGCATCCTCCCGGTCCTCGGCGACCTGGATCTCGGTCACGGGCAGAGTGGAGTCGGCGCCGAACCCGAGGGTCGAAGCGGATCGGCCCGACATGATGAGCTCCGAGGCGAGCGCGGCGATCATGGCGCCGTTGTCAGTGCACAGCGACAGCGGGGGGATCCGCACCGCGACGCCCGCGGCATCCGCCCGCTCGATCGCGACATCGCGGAGCCGCTTGTTCGCGATGACGCCGCCGCCCAGCAGCAGGCGGGGAACACCGTGGTCGGCGCAGGCGGCCAGTGCCTTCGTGACGAGCACGTCGACGACCGCCTCTCGGAAGGATGCCGCGACATCGGCGACGGGCACCGACCAGTCCTCGTCCGGTTCCTGAGCCTGTCGAACGTCGCGCTGCTCGATCCAGCGTGCCACGGCGGTCTTGAGCCCCGAGAACGAGAAGTCGTAGCGGTGCTTCTCGAGGTCGGACGCCCGCGACAGTCCTCGCGGGAACCGGATCGCGTCAGGGTCTCCGGATGCCGCAGCCCGGTCGATCTCGGGGCCGCCGGGGTACGGCAGGCCGAGGATGCGGGCGATCTTGTCGAAGGCCTCGCCGGCCGCGTCGTCCATCGTCTCGCCGAGCAGCTCGACGTCGGTCGTGAGGTCGCGGACGAGCAGCAGCGATGTGTGGCCGCCGCTGACGAGCAGCGCGACCGTGGGGTACTCCACTTCGTCGCCCGTGAGGATGTCGGCGGCGATGTGGCCCACGAGATGGTTGACGGCGTAGAGCGGCTTGTCGAGCGATACGGCGAGCGCCTTGGCGGCTCCGACCCCGACCATGAGGGCTCCCGCGAGTCCGGGACCGCTGGTGACGGCGACGGCGTCGAGATCCTCGAGACGCACCGAGGCCTCGGCGAGCGCCGCCTCGATCGCGGGCTGGAGTGCTTCGAGGTGCGCGCGGGCCGCGATCTCGGGCACGACGCCGCCGTAGCGGGAGTGCTCGTCCATCGAACTGGCGATCGTGTTCGACAGCAGCGTGCGTCCGCGGACGATGCCGATGCCCGTCTCGTCGCAGCTCGTCTCGATGCCGAGCACGAGCGGCCCGTCCTCCGGTCCGCGAGACCGGTCGGGTCCGTGGGACCCGCCTGGACCGCGAGACCGGCCCGGTCCCTGAGCCTGTCGAAGGGTCATGTGCACGCTCCCGGGGCGGCCGTACGCCGGGCCGCGCGGCCCGCGAGGTCGAGCTTCATGACGACCGCATCCACGTCGTCGGGCTGGTAGTAGCGCGGTCGACGACCGATCTCGAGGAAGCCCTCCGACTCGTAGAGCGCCTGTGCGACGGGGTTGTCGGCGCGCACGTCGAGGAAGACGTCGCGCACGCCGCGGCGCTCGGCCTCGGCGAGCAGGGCGTCCAGCAGGGCGCGGCCTCGTCCTCGTCCCCGGGAGGCTTCGGCGATCGCGATCGTCTGGATGTCGGCGTCGTGGGATCCGCGGACGGTGCGCAGACCCGCGTATCCGATCACGCGGCCGACGCTCTCGTCGACGACGTACCAGCCGTGCGGCGACGACAGCTCTTCGCGCATCATCGCCTCGGACCACGCGTCGGTCGGGAAGGACGCATGCTCGAGGGCCATGATCGCCGCGAGATCGTCGGGCGCGGCGACGCGGATCATGTGCCCACCTTCTTCGGCCCCTTCGGCAGGGTCACGTCGGGGGCACGCAGGTACAGCGGCTCCGTCGATGCGGGCAGGCGACCGGCCGCGACGATGCGCCCGGCGACGAGCGCGAGCATCGCCGCCGAGACGGCTGCCGCGTCGCGCCGAGCGGCGCCGAGTCGGGCGAGCACGTCGTCGAGCTCATCGCGCGGCACGAGGGCGGGTTGCGTGCGCCGCACCGGAAGCCCGTCGTCGTCGAGCCCGTCGTACACGGTGAAGGCGAACTCACGGCGACGCGCATCCGTGACGACCGCGAAAGGACCGGGCTCGTCGAACGGGTCGGCCAGCAGCAGATCGAGAGCGACGGCATCGTGGCTCGCGACCGGCACCACGGGGATGCCGCGGCCGAGCGCGAAGGCGCGCGCAGCCGCGATGCCGACCCGGAGCCCGGTGAACGGCCCGGGGCCCATACCCGAAGCGACATGCGTGAGGACGGGCGCGACCGGAGGGGCGGTGGCCCCGACCGGTCCGAGCGAGGCATCGGCGAGCGCGGACCGCAGCAGGCCGCCGATCGCCTCGGCGTGCCCGAGCGGATCCGCGCTGGACGCCTCGGCCAGGACGAGACCGTCCGGCTCGATCACGGCGACGGCCGTGCCGAGCGACGTGTCGATGCCGAGGATCACCCTTCCAGGGTAGTCGGCGCGATCCGGGGCGGCATCGCGGCATCCGTTCGCCCGGCCGCGCCGAACAACCGGCATGACCGCCCTCCCCCATGCGCTGCCGCTGCGCCGTGACGCCGAGTCGTTCGGGCTGCGACGGATCGCCGTGCCGACCTCGGCCGGCGAGGTGGTCGTGCGAGCGGGTGCTCCGACCGGCGGACCGGCCACGATCCTGCTGCACGGCGCCGCCGGGGCATGGACGACGTGGACGCCGCTGCTGGCGGCATCCGTCCTCGACGGCGCACCCCTCCCCGACGTGGTCGCCGTCGACCTGCCGGGGTGGGGCGAGAGCGCCGGCGTCGAACGGCTGCGCACCGTGGCCGACATGTCCGATGCGGTGGCCGAGGCGGCGCTGGCGCTCGGATACGACTCGTGGCGCGTCGTCGGGCACTCGCTCGGCGGATTCGTCGCGCTGGACGTCGCTGCGCGGCATCCCGGGCGAACAGTCGACGTGACCCTCGTCTCGGCCAGCGGCGCGGCGGTGGTGGAGGCGATCCGTCGCCCGATCCGAGGCGGCGCGGGCCTGCCGTGGTTCGCCGGGATGCTGCTCACGATGCGTGCTCTGCACGCGATCGGCGGCGGTCGGTGGCTCGTGCGCCTGCTCGATCGAGTGGGGTGGATGCCGGCGCTCACGGCTCCGCTGTTCACCGGTCGCGTGCACCCCTCCGTCATCGCCGCGATCGCCGGCGACGTCCGCCCCGATGCCTTCGCGGCCGCCGCGCGGCTCGCCGCGGACTACGAGCTGCGCACGTGGTCCGCCATCCGGTGCCCCGTCCGATCGGTGCGCGGCGCGCGCGACGTGTTCGCCGGCGAGGCGGATGCCGCGAGGTTCCTCGAGCTCGTGCCCGACTTCCGCGAGGTGCGGCTGAGGGATGCCGGCCACTTCGCGCACATCGAACGCCCCGACGCCGTCCTCGAGGCGTTCGCCCGCATCGCCGCCTAGGGGCGTCGGGAGATCGTCACCACGCGCGGGGCGTCGGCATCGAGCTCGACGGCGTCGGCTCGCGCGAGCTCGTCGCGGTCGAGCTCGACCTCCCACCCCCGGTCGACGACGTCGTCGACCATGCCCCTGCCCCACTCGACCACGACGACCGAGCCGTCCAGGTCGACGTCGAGGTCGTCGAGCTCGGCCGCCGAGCCCAGCCGGTAGGCGTCGACGTGAACGAGCGGCGCGCCGCCCACGAGCGACGGGTGCGTGCGGGCGATGACGAACGTCGGGCTCTGCACCGGACCGCGGACGCCGAGGCCTTCCGCGATGCCGCGCGTGAGCGTGGTCTTGCCCGCGCCGAGCGGGCCGGTGAGCACGACCAGGTCACCGGGCTGCAGCATCCGCCCGATCTGCTCCCCGAGCCGTTCCATGTCGTCGGGCGACGCGATGTCGTGCTGT
>JBEVLS010000057.1:0-10287 GCA_040509015.1 Microbacterium sp. | reverse complement strand
CTCGCTCACGTTCAGTTTCGTGCCCCGGTCGCGGCGACGACGGGCGAGTTCGGCGACCTGGTAGACGTACAGCTTGTCGATCTCGCGGGGGGTCAGATCCATTCACAGGCTCCAGATTCTCGACGCGTGCTCACGGGGCGGAGATGCTCCCCCCGGAGGCCTGGACTCATCCTGTCAGCAGCCCGGCCGTCTGCCTATGGTTCACGACGACTTCGCCGGCCGCGCACGAGTGACGGGACGTGGTGGTCGATGAGGGTGAGGACGACGGCGATGACGACGCCGATCACGAGGACCACGGCCGAATTGCGCACCGAGTCGGCGAAGCCGATCGTGGCGACATCGAGGAAGGGGTAGGGCCACCAGCCGGTCACGGCGCCGTGGACGAAGGTGTACACCAGCCACGCGAGGGGCCAGATGAAGGCGAGGAGCGTCGTCATCCACGTCATGCGCGGGCGCGGCCCGAAGACGAGCCATCCGATCAGCGTCGCCCAGGGCGAGATGTAGTGGAAGCCGATCGTCGCCGCCAGCGCCCAGCCCTCGGGGTGCACGAGCGGGGCGAGGATCGTCTCGTAGACGAGGCCAGTGATGATGATGCCGATCAGGGCGTCCAGGCGGAGGACGCGCCACACCCTGCCGTCCCGGAAGATGTTGAGGGCGAGGGCCAGCGACGTGGCGAGGACGAACACGTTGCTCTGGATCGTGAAGTAGCTGAACAGCCGCACGAGGCGCGTGGGCAGGCTCTCCCCCACGGTCGAGTTGAACGCGTTGACGTCCTGACCGCCGGTGAAGATCAGGACGAGCTGGATCGTGAGGGCGATCGCCACGACCACGGCGATGCCGCCGAACCAGCATCGGGCGATCGTCGCGCGAAGGCCTGTCGTAGGGGGCGACGAGACGGTCGTCTGCATGTTCCTTCTTCCCTGAAGACCGCGGGGGCGGACGGCCACATGCTATCGGCAGCATGCATCGGAACGTCGACCGCCGCTCAGCGCGCGCCGACGCGGAGCGGATCGAAGCCCCACGGCAGCTCGAGCCGGTGCCGGCGAAGCAGGTCCGCGTCGGCGAGCAGCTCGGCCGTCGGCCCGTCGGCGACGATCCGGCCCTCGTCGAGGATCACGGCGCGCGGACACAGCTCGAGCGCGTACGGAAGATCGTGGGTGACGACGACCACGGTCGCCGCGACGGCGTCGAGGGTCTCCGAGAGCTCGCGCCGCGACGACGGGTCGAGGTTGGACGTCGGCTCGTCGAGGACGATCACATCGACGTCCATCGACAGGATCGTCGCGATCGCCGCGCGACGCCGCTGCCCGAGCGACAGGTGCTGAGGCGCCCGGCCCGCGGCATCCGGCAGGCCCACCTTCGCCAGCGCGGACGCGACGCGTTCGCGCAGCTCGTCACCGCGCACCCCGAAGTTCGACGGCCCGAAGGCGACGTCCTCGCCGATCGTGGGCATGAAGAGCTGGTCGTCGGGGTCCTGGAAGACGAGCCCCACGCGGCCCCGGATCGCTCGCGCCGTCGCCGCCGTGACCACGACGCCGTCGATCGCCACCGATCCGCCCGTGGCCGGGAGGATGCCGTTGAGGTGCAGCATCAGGGTGGTCTTGCCGGCGCCGTTCGGCCCGAGCACCGCCACACGCTCCCCCGGACGAACCTCGAGGTCGACGCCGTCCAGCACCCGCGTGCCGTCGGGGTACGAGAAGCGGAGGTCTCGGATGCTCACCGACGCGGGAGTCGTCACGACGCCCCCGGCTCGGCGTGACCGCGCGCCAGCATCGCGAGGTGGATGCGCTCTCCGCGACCGTGGGATCGTACGAAGACGCCGGCCACGGAGGCGCCGAGGTGCGGCCATGCTCGCACGCCCGTCGCGCGGAAGCCGCGCGATGCTCTCGCGATGCGCGCGCGGTGGAGTTCGGCGGCGATGAGCTCGAGGTAGCGCAGCATGAAGCCCATGATCATGGTCAGCTGCCGCGGCAGACGCAGCTGCTCGAACGCCTGGACGATGCGCCGCGGCTCGGTCGTGGCGACGAGGATGAGCGCGGCGACGAGAGCGAGAGTCGCCTTCGCGAGGATCGCCCACGCGCCCCACAGTCCGGCGACCGACAGCGACAGCTCGCCGACCTGCACCCGCGGACCGGTCGCGACGAACGGCAGCAGGACGACGAAGACCAGCAGCGGAAGCTCGATGACCAGTCGCCGCGCGATCCAGAAGGGGCGGATGCCGGCGCTCGCCGCGAGCGCGACGAGAAGGCCCGCCGCCAGCGCGTACACGCCGAACCACTCGCGCGGGATCGCCACCACCCCGAGGGCGAAGCCGACGAGCGCGATGACCTTGGCCCGGGCCGGCAGGCGGTGGAGGGCGCTCGACGGACGGGTCGAGGCGGGTGCGCTCACGAGTCGGATGCCGCGCGCCGCCGCCGTGCGGCGACCCCGACGAGCCACGCGATCGCGAACGTGACGACGCACCCGATCGCGCCGGCGATCGCGACCGACAGCCAGGAATGCGACACGCCCGCCGTGCCGTAGTCGGCCAGAGGGCTGCCGACCGTCGCGCTGTCGCGCGCGGTGTCGAGGAACCCGGTCGCCTCGGCGACGAACTCCAGCCCGTCGGGGCTCGCCGACGCGAAGATGCTCACGACGCACGCGATCAGCAGGCACACGACGAGGGCGACGATGGTGAACGTCCGGGTCGAGACGCGCCGCACGGGGCGTTCCTCATCGCTCATGCGACGCGCTCCTTCCGCGGGGCCGCACCGAGGACCCCGCCCCGGACGAACCTCGTGCCGTAGACGAGATCGGGTCGCGCCGCCAGCACCGCCGAGACGACGAGCGCCGTGATGACGGCTTCGCCGATGCCGATGAGACCGTGCCACCCGACCATCGCGATGAGCAGCCCGTCGAGCGGCACCGGTGCCTGACCGCCGACGGCGAACAGCAGGACGAAGACGACGGATGCCGCGGGCACGGACAGGAGCGCACCGGCGGCCGCCGACGTGACGACGGCCCACTTGCGGGCGGGCAGCACCCGGACGAGGCCGCGGAACACGGCCCAGCTGACGATCACCGTCACGATCGCGATGAGCGTGATGTTCGTCCCGAGCGCGGTGATGCCGCCGTCTGCGAACAGGAACGCCTGCACGATCAGCACCACCGACAGACACAGCACGGCCGTCGCCGGGCCGACGAGCACGGCGGCCAGCGCCCCGCCCATGAGATGACCGCTCGTGCCGAGGCCGACGGGGAAGTTGATCATCTGCGCCGCGAACACCACCGTCGCGACGATGCCGACCATGGGGGCGCTGCGATCCTCGACGAGTTCGGCGCGCGATCGCTTGAGCGCGATCGCGATGCCGGCCACGGCGACGACACCCGTTCCGATCGACGTGGGAAGGTCGAGGAAGCCATCGGGTACGTGCACTGCGGGCCCTTCGGAGGGTGGGACGGTGCGAAGAGAAGTTGCGACGGTGTCGCAACTGGCTTCACTCTAGCCACGCATCCACGCGACCGACAAGGCGGCGCGGGACGTCAGGCGGCGCGACCCCGGATCGGGTCCAGCACGGCCTCGGCCGCCCATCCCGCGGCATCCGCGATGTCACGGCCGTCCATCCGCAGCTCGCGCCGCAGCGTCACCCACGTGGCCGCCGAATCCAGATGCGACAGCGCCGCGACGATCGAGATGCGCTCGGGCTCGGTGAGGGACGGCACCTCGCGCGCCAGCATCGCCCCCAGCGCGTCGCGGGTCGGCGAGGGTGCCGCGCCGCTGACCCCTCGCATCGAGGTCTCGGCCACGACGTGGGCGAGTTCGGGTCGGCGGTCGTACGCCTGCATGGCCTCGCGGATCGCGAGGGGGATGTCGAACACCGACGGCGAGTCCCGTCGGGTGAAGACGCTGCGCTCGATCCAGGCGGCCGTGGCCAGCAGCAGGTCGACACGGGTGGCGTAGTTACGGAAGATCGTGCGCTCGCCGATGCCCGCACGACGCGCGATCAGCCGGAACGAGACGTCGTCGGTGCCGAGCTCCTCGATGAGCTCGGCGTACGCCGCGAGGATCGCCTCCTGCGTGCGGTTGGGAGCCGTGTCGTCGGCGTCCGATCCGTCCGCCCCAGGGGCTTCGGCGGTCATCGCGACGCCGAGGACATCGTCGGCAGACCGCCGATCGCCAGCGAGACCGTGCGGTCGAACACCTCCGAGATCGCGGGTGCGCTCATCTCGAATCCGGTGCGCATGCGCGCCCAGAACGGCGCCGAGGCGAAATAGCGGATCGTCGCGGCGACGCGCCTGCGGTCGCGGACGTTCACGGTCGGGTACGCGGTCTCGAGCATCGCCTCGATCGTGCGGGTCAGGAAGGTCGGCTCGGACTCGCCCGTGGGCGAGATCGATGCCGCACGCGCGCAGACGAACGCGAACGCCGGCGATGCGTCGAAGGCGGCGAACCTCGCCCGCGCCGCCGCCTGGAACTCGGGGATCGTGACGAACGCGGGAAGAGGGAACTCGGTCTCCTCGATCCACGCGGCGAGTCCTTCGAGGAGGTGGGATCGGGTGGGGAACTGGCGGTACACCGTGCGCTCGGACACCCCGACCGCGTCGCCGAGCGAACGGTACGAGATGTCGTCGAAGGTGTTCTCGCGCAGTGCCGCCGCCGCGCTCGCGAGGATCGCCGTGGGGGTGTCCACCGACTCCGCCATCACTTCCCTCCCCTTCTCACCGCGTCCGCTGCGGCCGCACGCCCGAGTCGGCGACCTCGCGGTGCAGGCTCCGCCGGCAGCACGTACCGGTCGGACGCGTCCAACGTGAGCGCCAGCGAAGAGACGTACTGCAGTTCTCCGTGCGGGCCCCGCTCCGCAGACGCCAGCATATCCGGGCGTTCGAAGGTGTAGCCGGTGACGTGGCACCGAAGGCGCTCACCCGAGGGGTTGCCGTCGGCGTCGAGCATCGGGGATTCGATGCCGTCGCTCCGGCGGCGCAGGTAGAAGCGCCCCCGGGTCGCGATCGCCATGAGCGGCGTCGTGACGAGCGCGACGCCGATCGCGATGAGCACCGAGTACGGCCGCACGTCCTCTCCGAACGCCCCGCCGAAGGCGGCCAGCGACAGCAGCGACGCCAGGCCCACCGAGACGAGCCCGACCGGGTTCCAGTCGCGCAGCATCCCGCGGCGGAACTCCGGATACTTCGGCGACAGCCTCAGCAGGTGCTTGTTGATCGCGATGTCGGCGGCGATCGTGACGAGCCAGGCCATGACGACGTTGGCGTAGAGGCTGAGCACGAAGGCGATCAGACTGAAGACGTCCATCCACATGAGCCCCAGCGCGATGACCAGGTTGAACAGCACGAACACCGTGCGCCCGGGGTAGTTCTTCGTCAGGCGCGTGTACACGTTCGACCACGCGAGCGATCCCGAATAGGCGTTCGTGACGTTGATCTTGACCTGCGCGATCACGACGAGGATCAGCGCGAGGCCGATCGCCAGCCACTCGGGCATCATCGACGAGTAGAGCCCGACGAACTGCAGCACCGGCTCGGTCGCCCGCACTCCCAGATCGGGATCGATGCGCGTGAAGAGGTAGACCGCGAGGAAGACGCCGGCGACCTGCTTGAGACCGCTGAAGAGCACCCACCCCGGACCGGCGAACAGCAGCGACGTCCACCACGCGCGTGCGTTGCCGCGGTTGCGAGGCGGCATCGCGCGGATGACGTCGATCTGCTCGGCCAGCTGGGGGGTGAGCGCGAAGCACACCGCGGCGCTGGCCACGACCGCCCCGAAGTCGAGGTCGCCGTCGGTGTTGCCGGTGAACGCGACGAACGAGCGGACGGCGTCCGGGTCCGACACGATCACCCACAGCAGCGGCAGCAGTGCCAGGGCGAGCCACAGGGGCGTCGTCCAGAACTGCAGCCGCTCGAGCGCCCGCATCCCGTAGATCACGATCGGGATCACGACGACCGTCGAGATCAGATACCCGAACGGCAGGGGGATGCCGGTGGCCACCTGGATCCCCTGCGCCATGATCGCGCCCTCCAGCGCGAAGAAGATGCACGTGAAGACCGCGAAGATCACCGTCGTGATCGACGAGCCGTAGTAGCCGAAGCCCGAGCCGCGCGCGATGAGGTCGAGGTCGAGGTTATAGCGGGCGGCGTAGTACGCGATCGGCAGCCCGACGACGAAGATCGTGACCGAGGCGAGCAGGATGCCGAGCACCGCGTTGTTGGTTCCGTGTTCGATGCCGATGCTCGCGCCGATCGAGAAGTCCGCGAGGAAGGCGATCGAGCCGAGTGCTGTCACCCCGACGGCGCCCGCGCTCCACCGCCGGAACGTGCGCGGCACGTACCGGAAGGCATAGTCCTCGAGGCTGTCCTCGGCGGCTGCCCGCGCGTTGTCTGCCCTCGTCACCGTCGCAACTCCCTGCGCCTCACGCGTGCGCCCATTGTGCGCGCACCGTGTTACAGACGCATTGCGGCGTCAGATCGCCATCGCCGCGCGCACTCCCTCGGCGGCCGACGCTCCGCCTTCGCCGGTGCTCGACGCGAAGCCGCTCGCCAGCACGAGGTACTTGTCGGCGGCCTCGAGCGCGAAGCCGATGTGCTGCTCCACGAGCAGCACCGAGAGGCCCTCGCTCGCGAGCTGCATCACGGTGTGCTCGATCTCGGCGACGATCGTGGGCTGGATGCCCTCGGTCGGCTCGTCGAGGATGAGCAGCTTCGGCTGCGTGATGAGTGCGCGCGCGATCGCGAGCTGCTGACGCTGACCGCCCGAGAGCAGGCCCGCCTTGCGCGTCGCGAACTTCTCGAGGGCCGGGAATCGCGCGAGCTGCTGCTCGATGAGCGCCTTGCCGCCCTTGCGCCCATCGGCGACGAGCTGCAGGTTCTCCATCGTCGTCAGCTGTGCGAACGACTGCTGCCCCTGCGGCACATAGGCCATCCCTCGCGCGACCCGCTTGTTCGGCGGCAGGGACGTCACGTCCTCGCCGTCGAAGATCACCTGGCCGCTGCGCGGCTTGATGAGCCCGATCGCGACGCGCAGGAGCGTCGACTTGCCGGCGCCGTTGTGGCCCAGGACGGCCACGACCTTGTCGGACGTGGGAAGCGTCACGCCGTGCAGCACGAGCGTGCGGCCGTAGCCCGCCTGGATTTCGTTGAGCTCGAGCATCTCAGGCCTCTTCTCCCGGCGCGCCGGCATCCGTCGTATCGGCGACGACCATCATCGCGGCCGTGGTCGGGGCCGCCGCCGTGCCCAGATAGACCTCCTGCACCTTGGGGTCCGCCTGCACCTGCGCGACGGTGCCCTCCGAGAGCACTTTGCCCTGGTGCAGCACCGTCACCCGCGATGCGTACCGCCTCATGAAGTCCATGTCGTGCTCGACGACCACGACCGTGCGACGCTGGGCGATCCGCTGCAGAAGCTCGCCGGTCGCCGTGCGCTCGTCCTGGCTCATGCCCGCGACGGGCTCGTCGAGCAGCAGCGCACGGGGGTCCTGCACGAGCATCATGCCGATCTCGAGCCACTGCTTCTGTCCGTGCGAGAGGATGCCCGCCGGCGTCTCGCGCTGATCGCTGAGGCCCGTCTCCTCCAGGGCGAGCTCGATCGCGGGATCCACGCCGCGGCGCGCCCGCAGCAGCGACCACGACGAACGGTGCAGGCCGGCAGCGATGTCGAGGTTCTGCAGGACCGAGAGCTGCTCGAAGACGCTCGCCGTCTGGAACGTACGACCCACGCCCAGCCGGACGATCTTGTCGACGCGCTTGCCGAGCAGCTCCTGGCCGCCCAGCGTCACCGAGCCGGATCCCTTCGAGAGCCCGGTGATGGCGTCGATGCACGTCGTCTTGCCCGCGCCGTTCGGGCCGATCAGGAACCGCACCTCGCCGGGGTGGGCGTCGAACGAGACGCCGCCGACGGCGACGAAGCCGTCGAATTCGACGCGCAGGTCGGTGACGACCAGCGAACCAGCTGCATCGGTCATTTCTTCACCTCTTCGAGGACGGGTTCGGGAGTGTCCGCGATCGACGCCGGCGCGGACCGCGAGCGCCACACGGCGTTCTTCACCCTTCCGAACAGCGACGAGAGCCCCATCGGCAGGAAGAGCGTGACCAGGATGAAGACGAGGCCCAGGATGTAGATCCAGCCGCTCGGCCAGCTCGACCCGAGGCTCGACTGGCCCCATCCGATCGCCATCGCACCGAGCGCGGGTCCGAACAGCGACGCCCGCCCGCCCAGCGCCACGCCGGCGATCATGAGGATCGATGCCGCCGCGCCGATCTCGGCAGGCGTGATGATGCCGACGATCGGGACGAACATCGCTCCGGCGATGCTGGCCATGAGGGCTGCCACCACGTAGGCGACGAGCTTGATGTTCGCGGGGTCGTAGCCGAGGAACCGCACGCGCTCCTCCGCGTCGCGTGTGGCGATCAGCAGTTCGCCGAAGCGGCTGCGGTTGAGCTGCCACACCGCGAGCAGGCACACGATGAGCAGCCCCGCGGCGATCATGAAGACCATGATCTTGTTGGCGTCGTCGTTGAGGACGAAGCCGAAGAAGTACTTGAAGTCGCTGAGACCGGTGTCGCCGCCGGTCTCGCGGATCGTCGAGCTGATGAGCACCGCCAGCGCGACGGCGAGCGCCTGCGACAGGATCGCGAAGTACGCCCCCTTGATCCTGCGTTTGAAGAGCGCGTAGCCGAGAACGGATGCCACGATCACCGGAAGCAGCACGATCGCCGCCAGGGTGAAGGCCTCACTGCGGAACGGCTCCCAGAAAGCCGGGAGCGGCGCCGACGGGTCGTAGAGGAGCATGAAGACCGGAAGGCTGTCCGGCCCGGCGCTCTCGAGCGTGAGGTGCATCGCCATGGCGTAGGCGCCGAGCCCGAAGAAGACGCCCTGGCCGAGCACCAGCATTCCTCCGCGACCCCAGGCCAGACCGATGCCGACGGCCGCGATCGCCCAGCAGCAGTACTTGCCGAGGTTGTTGATCCAGTGCATCGAGAGCACCGACGGCGCGACCACCAGCAGCAGCACGGCGAACACCCCGATGCCGATGAGCGGAAGCCAGGGCTTCAGTTTCGTCATGGTCATGTCAACCCCCGGGTGCGGACCGTGAACAGGCCCTGTGGTCGGAACTGCAGGAAGACCACGAGCAGCACGAAGGCGAGCACCTGCGCCATGCTTCCGGTGGTCCAGTCGGCGAAGTACGACAGGGCGATGCCGAAGGCGAGCGCGGCGATCACGGTGCCCTTGATCTGGCCGATCCCGCCGGCGACGACGACGAGGAACGCCGGGATGATGTACTGCGTGCCCATCTGGGAGTTCGTCCCGCCGATGAGCGATGCGGCGACACCGGCGACGCCCGCGAGCCCCGAGCCGACGAAGAACGTGATGCGGTCGATGTTGCGGGTGCGGATGCCGCTGGTCTCGGCGAGATCGCGGTTCTGCACCGTCGCGCGGATGCGGCGCCCGAAGGACGAGTACTTGAGCCAGGCGGCCAGCGCGGCCAGGCACAGGGCGGCCAGGACGATGGTGAACACCTGTCGGAGCGGCCACGCGTAGCCGAGGACGGCGACCTGTCCGTCGAGCCACTCGGGCTTCTCGACCGGCACTCCCTGGGCGGGGAAGATCTGCAGCGCGATCTGCTGCAGGATCAGTCCGACTCCGACGGTGACCAGGAGCGTGTCCAGCGGCCGCCGGTACATCCATTGGATGATGCCGACCTCGAGCAGGAGACCGAGCAGACCCGCGCCGAGGAACGCCAACGGCAGCGCGACGAGGATCGAGATGTTGCTGGACGTGACGACCAGCTGGGTCAGATAGGCGATGAAGGCGCCGGCCATGATGAACTCGCCGTGCGCCATGTTGATCACCCCCATCTGACCGAAGGTGAGCGTGAGCCCGAGCGCTGCCAGCAGCAGCAGCGCGCCCAGCGCGGTGCCGTTCAGGAGCGGCGGTATGAGTGCATCCACGTGCGGTCACTCTCTCTTCGGGGTGGTGGAGAACGATGAGGGGGATGCGGGGTCCCGTGCCGGTGGCGACGGAACCCCGCATCCGTGGGGCGATCAGCCCGCGGCGGCCACGAGAGCGTCGCGGATGTCGGCGGGGAACCAGTCGTAGCCCTCGAGGTAGGGGTCCGGATCGATGAAGCCCTCGGACGACCAGACGATGTCGAACTGGTTGTCGGCGTTGATCCGGCCGATGTTGCCCGGCTTGGAGATGTGGTGGTTCTCGCCGTCGAGCGTGACGACGCCCTCGGGCGCGTCGACGGTGATCTCGTTCTCGAGCGCCGCGGCGTTGATCGCGTCGACGTCGAACGAGCC
>JBEVLS010000056.1:0-6525 GCA_040509015.1 Microbacterium sp. | reverse complement strand
GCGCCGAAGCTCATCATCATCATGCTGACGACGCTCTTCGCCTTGACGAGGCCACCGTAGAAGAACGCCACACCCGGCGTCATAAAGAGCACCAGTGCCGTCGCAGCGACGGACCAGGCGAGATTTCCGCTATCCATGAGATTCCTCATCCATGTGTCGTGTTACTCAGGGCGCCGGGACGGTGTCGGGATTTCGGGTCACGACCATCCGGGCGAGGCCCAGTCTCACCACTCGCGGTTTCGAACGGCGTGCGTAGCGTGTTTCGGGTTGGTTACGCGGGGGCGCCCGAGGTAAACATCAGGTTTCGCGATGCCGCGAAGCGTCCAGGAATAGGCGGCCGACGTCAGGAGAGAGTGGACGCGACCAGTCGCGAGATGGCACGCAGATACTTCTTGCGGTACCCGCCGCCGAGCATCTCGTCGGGGAAGACGAGGTCGAGCGAGACGCCGGTGGCCCGGATGGGCAGCTGCGCGTCGTAGACCCGGTCGATGAACGCGACGAAGCGCAGGGCCGCCGACTGGTCGGTGAACGGCGCGACGTCGCGGAGGCCGACGGCGGCCAGCCCTTCGATGAGCCGGATGTACCGCGAGGGGTGCACGTGCGCCAGATGGGCCACGAGGGCGCTGAACGAGTCGTCGGAGACGAGGCCCGTGGCCGCGGCCTCCGCGATCGCCGCCTCGTACTCGGCGTCCGAGAGGACTGCGGCGTGACCGTCGACGGCGCGGTGACGGAAGTCGGTGCCGTCGATGCGCAGCGTCTCGAAGCTCGCGGCCATCGCCAGGATCTCGCGGAGGAAGTCCTGTGCGGCGAAGCGGCCCTCTCCCAGAGCGTTCGGCGGCGTGTTCGAGGTCGCTGCGACGCGCGTTCCCGACCCGACGAGTTCGCCGAGCAGCCGGGTCATCACCATCGTGTCGCCCGGGTCGTCGAGCTCGAACTCGTCGATGCACAGCAGATCGGCGCCGCGGAACAGCTCGACGGTCTTCTGATACCCGATCGCACCGACGAGGGCCGTGTACTCGATGAAGGATCCGAAGTACTTCCGGCGCGCGGGAAGCGCGTGGTAGACGGATGCCAGCAGATGGGTCTTGCCGACCCCGAACCCGCCGTCGAGATATACGCCCGGCTTGACCGCGGGCAGCTTCTTGGGCCGTTTGAAGAATCCGGCCTTGGCAGCCGGCGCGCCGAGCCCGCAGAACGCCATCAGCACGTCCTTGGCCTCCTGCTGCGAGGGATAGGCCGGATCCGCCCGATAGGACTCGAACGTCGCATCGGCGAACTGCCTCGGCGGGACCAGGGCGGCGACCATCTCGGCGCCGGAAAGCTGCGGCGTGCGCTCGGCGAGGTGGACGATCCCGGAGACGGCGGTGGTCATGCGATTCCTCGTAACAGTCTTACGGAACGTGTGCGCTCCCCGCCTCGGAATCCTAGGGTCGAAACGGCGGTTCAACCCTACGCCGTCCCACTGCCGTCCCGACCCGAGGAGCACCCGATGTCCGTTGAGCTCGACACCTCATCCCCCAAGTTCGCCGAGTACGCCACCCCAGGACGCCTGGTGACCGGCGACTGGCTGCAGGAGCGCCTCGGTCAGCCCGGCCTCGTCGTGGTCGAATCCGACGAGGACGTCCTCCTCTACGAGACGGGCCACATCCCGGGCGCCGTCAAGGTCGACTGGCACACCGAGCTCAACGACCCCGTCGTGCGCGACTACGTCGACGGCGCGGGCTTCGCCGAGCTGCTCTCGCGCAAGGGCATCTCGCGCGACGACACCGTCGTCATCTACGGAGACAAGAACAACTGGTGGGCGGCCTATGCGCTCTGGGTCTTCTCGCTCTTCGGCCACGAGGACGTGCGTCTGCTCGACGGCGGCCGCGACAAGTGGATCGGCGAAGGCCGCCCGATCACGACGGAGGCCTCGACCCCCGCTCCGACCGACTACCCCGTCGTGGAGCGCGACGACACCGTCCTGCGCGCCTACAAGGAAGACGTCCTCGCCCACCTCGGCAGCCCTCTCATCGATGTGCGCTCCCCCGAGGAGTACTCGGGCGAGCGCACCACCGCTCCGGCCTACCCCGAAGAGGGCACGCTGCGAGCGGGCCACATCCCGTCGGCTCAGAGCGTGCCGTGGGCACGCGCGGTCGCGGAGGACGGCGGTTTCAAGACCCGCGCCGAGCTCGACGCGATCTACCGCGACGAGAAGGGCCTCCAGGACGGCGACGAGATCGTCGCGTACTGCCGCATCGGCGAGCGGTCCAGCCACACGTGGTTCGTGCTCAAGCACCTGCTCGGATTCGAGAACGTCCGCAACTACGACGGCTCGTGGACCGAGTGGGGCAGCGCCGTGCGCGTGCCGATCGTCACCGGCGCAGAGCCCGGCGAGGTCCCCGCGCGCTGACGGTCCGTCGTGTCGGTCGTCGTGGGAGAATCGACCCGATGACCGACACGACGCTCCCCGAGACGCTGGCCGAGATCCGCGACGAGTTCCTCGAGCTCGCCGAGCCCGATCGGCTCCAGCTGCTGCTGGAGTTCTCTCGTGAGCTGCCGGCCGTCCCGGCCGCCTACGAGGGCCATCCCGAGCTGTGCGAGCGGGTCGTCGAGTGCCAGTCGCCCGTGTACATCGTGATCGACGTCGATGCCGACGATCGCGTGACGATGCACGCGACAGCGCCGCAGGAGGCGCCCACCACGCGCGGTTTCGCGAGCATCCTGGTGCAGGGCATCTCGGGCCTCGGCGCCGACGAGGTGCTGGCGATCCCCGATGACTTCCCGCAGAGCATCGGACTCACCCGCGCCGTGTCGCCCCTGCGGATCGCGGGCATGACGGGCATGCTCCTCCGCGCGAAGCGTCAGGTCCGCGCGAAGCGCTCGGCCTGACTCACTCGACGACGGACTCGCTCGACAGCCCCTGTGCGGCGAGCCACGTCCGGATGCTCGTGCTCCAGCGCTCCTGGTCGTAGTTCCACAGCTTCGTGTGGCGGGCGACCTCGAAGACCTGCAGCTCCACGAGGTCGGGTCGCGCGACCACCAGGTCGTGCGATGCGTCGGAGGGCACGAAGCCGTCGTCGTCGCTGTGCAGGATCAGCATCGGATGCCGCAGCTCGGCCGCTCGCGCCACGACGTCCAGCCGATCGAACGGGATCGCACCACCTGCGCGGGTGACGGGCGTCGCCCAGTCGTGCTGCAGCGCCTCGAGCGCGAGACCGCTGACCGCGGAGGGCACGTGGAGGAGCCTCGCCTGATAGGCCAGGACGATCCGCCAGTCCACGACGGGAGACTCGAGCACGAGGCCCGCGATCAGGTCGCGGTGCGCCGAGTTCAGCGACACCTGCAGGGCGATCGCCCCGCCCATCGACCAGCCCATGAGGATCACGCGCTTCGCCCCGCGGCGGCGCGCGAATCCGACCGCCGCGTCGACGTCCCGCCATTCCGTCGCGCCGAGCGCGTAGGTTCCGGTGCGACTGCGGGGCGCTTCGCCGTCGTTGCGGTACGACACGACGAGGGACGTGATGCCGAGGGCATGGAAGACGGGCACGGCGCGCAGGCCCTCCGAGCGGGTGGTGCCCCGGCCGTGGATCTGGATGACCCACACATCGCCGTCGCCTGCGGGGAACAGCCACGCCGGGCACGGGCCCACGGCGGAGCCGACGAGCTCGGGCGTGAAGGGGAGGTGCAGCTCGTCGGGGCGCTCGTAGTACCAGCCGCTGAACGACGCCTCGGGGCTGAGCCGCGCAGAGGGTGCGATGTGGGTGAGCAGCTTGCGCTTGACGCTCGTGTCGTCCTCCGACAGCACCGAGCCGAGCTTCACGTAGCCGGAGGTGCCGCTCGTGAAGAGCCCGTATCGACCGGGCAGTTCGGTGTCGGGCGTCCGGCCCAGAGTGATCGTCTGCGCCGACGTGTCGAGCGAGAGGATGCGGGTGTCGAGGTTGCGCCCGGCGGGCGTGACGACCTTGCGCGCCATCCGGGCCGAGGCGAGTCCGAGCATCGCGAGAGCACCCGCCAGAGCGGTCGTGATCAGCGTGAGCGCGATCCTGACACCGGTCAGCAGTTCGGGTGATGCGCCGCGGATCGCGGCGCGCCTGGGAGCGTCCATCGAGGCCTCAGCCTAGTCTGTCGCCGTGGCTGACCAGCGTCCCCCCGCGGAGTCGTCGACGTTCGCTCACGCGGCCGACCTCGTCCGCGCGACCCTCTTCCGGGATGACGTGACGGTGCGCGAGATCCCGGCACCGTCCGGACTCGCCCCCGACGCGATCGCCCTCGCCGGCGATGTCCGCCCCGAGCCGGGCGCCCTGGAGTCGCCGTACGGCACCGGGCGCTTCATCCTGCTCCACGATCCCGCCGAGCCGGCGGCGTGGGACGGGCCGTGGCGCATCGTCTGCTTCGCGCAGGCGCCGCTCGAGCACGAGATCGGCATCGATCCGCTTCTGGCGGATGTCGCCTGGGCATGGCTCACCGACGCGCTGAGCTCGCGCGACGCAGGATTCCACTCGGAGTCCGGCACGGCGACGAAGACGCTCTCGAAGGGTTTCGGGTCGCTGTCGGACGAAGGGGACGGCGCGCAGATCGAGTTGCGGGCATCATGGTCTCCGGAAGGGCCGATCACGCCGCACGTCGAAGCGTGGGCGGAACTCGTCTGCATGCTCGCAGGTCTTCCGCCTGGTTCTGAAGGGATCCCGATGCTGGGTGCGCACAGGTTCACACGTGGCTGATTACACGGTCATCGCGGATGCCGCAGGCCTGGCCGCCGCATCCGAGCTCCTCGCCGCGGGCACCGGCCCCGTCGCCGTCGACGTCGAGCGCGCATCGGGCTTCAAGTACTCGCAGCGTGCGTACCTGATCCAGGTGTTCCGTCGCGATGCGGGCGTCTTCCTCTTCGATCCTCCGCCGATCGGCGACTTCTCCGTCCTCCAAGCCGCGATCGGCGGCGAGGAGTGGATCCTGCACGCTGCGAGCCAGGACCTTCCGTCGCTGCGCGAGCTCGACCTCGAGCCGGTCACGCTCTTCGACACCGAACTGGCCGCGAGACTGCTCGGACACGACCGAGTCGGGCTCGGCGCCGTGGTCGAGGACACCCTCGGCGTCACGCTCGCCAAAGCGCACTCCGCGGCCGACTGGTCGACCCGCCCGCTCCCCCAGTCGTGGCTCGAGTACGCGGCGCTCGACGTGACCTACCTGCCCGACGTGCGCGACGTGCTCGTGGCCGAGCTCGCCGAGCAGGGCAAGACCGACTTCGCCGCCGAGGAGTTCTCGGCCACGCTCATCCGCCGCCCCAAGCCGCCCCGCGAAGAGCCGTGGCGGCGCCTGAGCGGGCTGCACACGGTGCGAGGGCGTCGCAACCTCGCCGTCGCACGCGCACTCTGGCTGGCGCGCGAGGAGTTCGCCCGCGCGCAGGACATCGCCCCGGGACGCCTCGTGCCCGACCGCTCGCTGGTCGCCGCGGTGCTGGCCGATCCCAAGACGAAGCAGGATCTCGCCGCCGCGAAGGAATTCATGGGCCGCGCGAGCCGATCGCAGATCGACCGGTGGTGGACGGCGATCCAAGAGGGGCGCGCTGCGACCGACCTGCCCCTCGAGCGCGCGACCGGCGGTGACACGCTGCCGCCGCCTCGCGCCTGGGTCGATCGCAATCCCGAAGCGGATGCCAGGCTCAAGGCCGCGCGTCCCGTCGTCGAAGAGCGCGCCGAGGCTCTGCACATGCCGACCGAGAACCTGCTGACGCCCGATCTGCTGCGCCGAGTGGCGTGGACGCCGCCCGAGCCCGTCGACGCGGCATCCGTCGGCGACGCCCTTCTGGAGCTCGGCGCACGGCCGTGGCAGATTGCGCAGACTGCACAGCTGATCGCCGATGCTTTTGTGGGATCCGTGCAAGGCGACTCGGAGGCGCCCGAAACGGCTTCGTAGGTTTCCCCCACCCGTTTGTCCCCGGTTTCCGGCGGCTCCGTAGGCTGGCGTCATACCAACTATTGGAGGCAGAGTGGCCGAGCTTTCGGACGTCTTCTTCGTCGACGGAGTGCGCACCCCCTTCGGGCGCGCGGGCGAAAAGGGTCAGTACTGGAACACCCGATCGGATGACCTCGCCGTCAAGGCGACGATCGGTCTCATGGAACGCAACCCGGGAGTCCCGGCGGACCGCATCGACGACGTGGCGATCGCCGCGACGTCGCAGACCGGCGACCAGGGACTGACCCTGGGACGATCGGTCGCGATCCTCGCAGGACTCCCTCAGACCGTGCCCGGTTTCGCGATCGACCGCATGTGCGCCGGCGCGATGACGAGCGTGACGACGATGGCCGGATCGATCGGCGTCGGGATGTACGACCTCGCCCTCGCGGGCGGCGTCGAGCACATGGGCCGTCACCCCCTGGACGGCAGCAACGTCGACCCGAACCCCCGCTTCGTCGCCGAGCGCCTCGTGAGCGCGGACGCCCTCAACATGGGCATTACGGCCGAACGGATCCACGACCGCTTCCCGGAGCTCACCAAGGAGCGCGCCGACCGGTTCGGCATGCTGAGCCAGCACAAGGCGCAGGC
>JBEVLS010000055.1:0-4793 GCA_040509015.1 Microbacterium sp. | reverse complement strand
TCGACGCGATGCCACGCATCGGGAGTGGGCTCGGTCATGCCCTCCAGCGTCGTGCCCCGTGCCGGACCCGTCAAGGGTTGTGGAGACACGACAAACGAGATGCGACGGAATCCGGCGTCGGGGCACACTGTGGCGCATGCGCATCACTCCCCGGCGACTGGCGATCGGCATGAGCCTGTGGGCGCCGAACCTGTGGAGCGGCATCCGGATCAAGCGCTTCTCCGACGACTGGACGAGCGCGACCGTGGTGCTCCACGTGAACCCCATCACCCGCAACTACGTCAAGACGGCGTTCGGCGGATCGATGTCGGCGATGACCGACCCGTACTTCTTCATGCTCGTGATGCACCAGCTCGGCCGCGACTACGTCGTGTGGGACACCCGCGGCGAGATCGAATTCCTCAAGCCCGGACGCGGCGTGCTGACCGCGCACTTCTCGGTGACTCCCGAGAAGGCGCAGGAGCTGCGCGAGCGCGCGCGAGGCGGCGCAAAGGTGCTCGAGTGGTTCGAGACCGAGATCACGGATGCCGCCGGCGAGACGGTCGCGCGGGTGCGGCGCGAGGTCTACGTGCGCGAGAAGCGGCGGGTCACCGCGTCGGCGTCGGCGAGCTGAGCGCGTCGAGCACGACCGGGAGCAACGCCTCGGCGGTGCGCCGGTAGCCGAGGGCGCTCGGGTGGAAGCGGTCGAGGCTGAACATCTCGTCGGGCTGGGAGATGAAGAACGGCCCGACCGCGCGGCGCAGCGAGACGGCGCGCGCGCCGGAGCGCTCCGCCGCCTCGGCCTGGGCCGCGGCGAGCTGCCGCGACAGCCTCGAGCCGAGCGCCCGCAGCGGCTGCGGCACGGGACGGAGCGCCCCGAGGTCGGGGCACGTCCCGACCACGACAGCCGCACCGAGCGCCCTCAGTCGTGCGATCGCGGCCGAGAGATGCGCGACCGAGTCCGACACCGGGATGCGATGGGTGACGTCGTTGCCTCCCACCACGATGACCGCCACATCCGGCGCGTAGCCCACCGGCAGCGTGTCGAGCTGCCCGGCGACGGCGGACGATTCCGACCCCACCACGGCCACCGTGCGCAGCCGGACGGGCCGGCGGTGCCGGCGCGCGACGCCCTTCGCCAAGCGGGCGCCGAGGGTGTCCTTCCGACGCTCCGCACCCAGCCCCGCCGCGATCGAGTCGCCGACGACGAGCAGGTCGATCGGCGCCCCGTCGAGGGCCTTCCGCCACACGCGGTCCGCGTCGAGGGCCGTCTCGCCGAGCGGCTTGCCGATCCGCCGCCGCGCAATGGCGGCCTGACGCGCGATGACGAGGCGCGCGGTGACGAGGACGGTGGTCCCGACGAGCGCCGTGACTCCGGCGATGGCGGCGGTGCGCTCGGCGGCGGTCATTACCCCACCGCACCACACGCCGGTTAACGACGGCTGACGTCAGGACAGCGGCTTGACCTCGAGACCCTCCGGCGCGGCTCCCGCCGACACCGTCGCGAACGACGTGTAGCCGTCGGCGGCGGCCCGCTCGAGGAGCGCCTTCAGGTTCTTCGTGCGCTGCTCCAGCCGCACGCGCGAGCCGCGGGCGACGAGCTCCGCCTTCAGGGCGAGGAGCTCCCCGACCGGGACGTCGCGGTCGTGCACGAGGACGACCGCGGTCGCCGCGGCATCCGCCGTCTCGTCGATCAGGTCGACGATCCGCTCGAACCCGATCGAGAACCCGACCGCAGGGACCTCCTGCCCGAGGAAGCGGCCGATCATGCCGTCGTACCGGCCGCCGCCCCCGAGCGAATAGCTCACCGACGGGTGTGCGAGTTCGAAGATCGTGCCCGTGTAGTAGCCCATGCCCCGGACGAGGAACGGATCGAAGACGAGCGGGATGTCGGACTCCCCGCCGCGCGCCGCCGCAACCGCCTCGCCGATCCCGACGAGGTGGGCGACGACATCGTCGGGCGCGCCCTCGGGCAGCGCCTTGCGCACCTGCCGCTCGCCGAAGGGGTTGTACTCCATCGTCATGGGGCGGCGCAGGAAGGCCGCGAACGCGTCGACCGCGGCGGATGTCGCACCGCGCTCGCGCAGTTCGGCCGTCACGCCCTCCGGACCGAGCTTGTCGAGCTTGTCGATCGTGATGAGCACGCCCGGACGCTCGTCGGCGGTGAAGCCGAAGGACTCCAGCATCCAGTCCAGCACTCGGCGGTCGTTGATGCGGATGCTGCCGCCCTCGAGCCCGAGGGCGTCGAGCGTGTCGAGCGTCGCGACCGCGAGCTCGGCCTCGGCGCGCGCCGAGGGGTCGCCCATGATGTCGATGTCGCACTGCACGAACTGGCGGTAGCGCCCCTTCTGCGGACGCTCGGCACGCCAGACCGGAGCGATCTGGATCGACCGGAAGACGGTCGGGAGCTCACCGCGGTGGCTCGCGTAGAACCGGGCGAGAGGCACGGTGAGGTCGTAGCGCAGGCCGAGGTCGGTGAGTCCGGCGGGGTCGTCGGCCGCCGCACGGATCGCGTCGGGCTCGAGGCCGCGCTTGAGCACGTTGAACGCGAGCTTCTCGTTGTCGCCGCCGATTCCGGCGTGCAGACGCGCGTACTCCTCCATGACCGGAGTCTCGATCTCGTCGAATCCGTGCGCACGGTAGCGCTCGCGGATGACGGCGAGCACGCGCTCGCGACGGGCCTTCTCGGCGGGGAGGAAGTCGCGCATGCCGCGCGGCGGGTTCACGGATGCCACGGGACTATTGTCCCAGGTCCGCCTCCGCCGCCCGCACCTCGGCCTCGAGACCGCGCAGACGCTCGCGGAGCCCACGCTCGGCATCCCACCCGTTCGCCCGGGCGGTCGCGGCGAGCGCGAGGAGCGCATCGCCGAGCTCGGCCTCCGACGTCGGTCCGTCGACGAGCTCGGGAACCGGGGCGGCGCCGGGAACCGTGACGCCGACCTGTGCTGCTTTTCCGACGAGCTTCTGAGCCAGGGCGAGCGACGGCATCCGCGCGCTGACACCGTCCAGCACGCTCGTACGGGTGTGCTTCTCGAGCGCCTTCGCCGCGTTCCAGTGCACGAGGACCTCTTCGGGCGTCGTCGCGACCGCATCGCCGAAGACGTGCGGATGCCGGCGCACCATCTTGTCGGTGAGACCACGGGCGACGTCGTCGATGTCGAAGGGCTCATCCGCGTCGCGCGAGGCGATCTCGGCGTGGAACAGCACCTGCCAGAGCAGATCGCCGAGCTCTTCGCGGAGGTCGGCGCGCGAGCCCTCCTCGACCGCGTCGATGAGTTCGGCGCTCTCCTCGACCAGATACGGGACGAGCGCACGGTGGTCGATCTGCTGCGACCAGACGCATCGATCGCGCACGGCGCGCATCGTCTCGGCCGCCTCGCGCAGCGGGTCGGGAATGTCGGTCGTCATGTGATCCTGCTGTCGGCGGGCGAGTCGTACACGGGGTCGGGGTCGGCTGCCACCGCGCCGAGGCGACGGTAGTGGCGCGCGCGCTGGGCCACGAACACGGCCGAGATGACGAGCGACACCGCGGATCCGGCGAGGACTCCGAGCGTCGCCTCGTCCCGGATCAGCGGCTGTCCGGCGAAGGCCAGCTCGGACAGCAGAAGCGACACCGTGAACCCGATCCCGCCCAGCGCTCCGGCGGTCAAGAGGTCGAGCAGCGAAAGGTGAGGCGCAGCGCCCTGGTTCCCGATCCGCAGCGAGAGCCACCCGAAGATCGTGATGCCGACGATCTTTCCGAGCGGAAGCGCCACGAGGACGCCCCAGAAGGCCGGAGAAAGCTCGCCCGCCGAGACCTGCGGGACGACGACCAGTGCGGCCGAGAAAGCGAACAGCGGGAGGACGATCGCGTTCACCCACGGTTCGAGCGCGTGACGGGTGCGCAGAGCGGGCTGCTGGGCCATCACCAGTCCGAGCGCGACACCGGCGATCGTGGCGTGCACTCCGGACAGATAGACGAGGACCCACGTCGCTACTCCCAGCACGACGAGCGCAGCCGCGATCGGGACGTTTGCACGGCCCCCGAGGCTACGGCTCAGCACACCGAACACCGTGACCGCGACGGCGGCGAGGGCCAGCAGTCCGACGTTGACGTCCGACGTGAAGAGCACGGCGATGAAGACGATGCCCACGATGTCGTCGAGGATCGCCAACGCGAGGAGGAAGATCCGGATGCCGCTGGGCAGCCCTTTGCCGAACACCGCCAGTACGCCGAGCGCGAATGCGATATCGGTCGCGGTGGGGATCGGCCAGCCCGATGACGCATCGGAGCCGCCCGCGAACAGCAGGAAGACGCCGATCGGCACGATGACGCCGCCGGCCGCCGCGATAGCGGGCTGCAGTGCCTTCCTCGCCGAGTTGAGCTCGCCCGCGGTGAGTTCGAACTGCAGTTCGACCGCGACGACGAAGAAGAAGACGGCCAGGAGTCCGTCCTGGATCCAATGTCCGAGAGACATCTCGAAGACGCCGGGAATGCCGAGGTAGGTCTCCTTCACCCTCACGATGGATGATCCCCACGGCGAATTCGCGAGGACGAGGGCGAGAACCGCGGCGACCAGGAGGACGATCGCGGGGAAGCGGGCAGACCGGAGCAGTGACATCCGAATCCTTTCGGTGGGGTCGGGTCGGGCATCGCCGACCAGACTTCCCGGCACTCCGACGCCCATCCTACCGAGATGGGTCGAGCCGACGTCATGTGTGACGTCGGCGAAACACAGCGGCGATAGCGTGGAGGGATGCGCGAACCCACCCCCACCGAGGCGATCGACCTCGTCGGACGCTACGAAGCCGAGCAGGAGATCCCCGAGCGGATG
>JBEVLS010000054.1:0-4463 GCA_040509015.1 Microbacterium sp. | reverse complement strand
GCGACGAGCGGAACCGACCCGGTCGGCCTCCTGGGCTCGGTCGGCGCCGGGGCGACGTTCGCCGTCATCGCGAATGCACAGCGACGCCTGCTCGATTCGGGGTGGGACCCGTTCACCGTCGTCGGGGCGATGGGCGCGAGCTCTGCCGCGATCGCCGCGCTCGGGCTTCCGTTCGTCGACATCTCGTGGCTGGGCACGACGTCGGGGCTCGTCATGGCGCTGTGGCTGGGACTCGCGACCATCTCGATCGCGTACGTGCTCTTCACCTGGGGCCTCAGCGGCCTGACCGCGGCGACAGCGGCGACGCTCACGCTCGGAGAGCCGCTCACGGCATCCGTCCTCGGCATCGTCGTCATCGGCGAGCGGCTGTCGATCCTCGCGATCGGCGGCCTCGTCGTGCTCGCCGCCGGGCTCGCCCTGCTCGCGTGGGGATCCCGCGCGCGCGATCCGAAGCCCTACGCCCTGGAGGGGTGATCCCGTGCCCGCCGACATCGAGATCCGCGAAGACGACCTGACGGGCGAAGCCACCCGGCGACTCATCGCCTTCCACCTGGGCCACATGCGCGACAGCTCTCCCCCGGAGAGCGCGCACGCCCTCGACATCGACGCGCTGCGGCATCCGTCGATCACCCTGTGGTCGGCGTGGATCGACGCCGAGCTCGCCGGGATCGGCGCACTGGCAGCCCTGGACGCACCCGGCGCCGCCACCCCGCGCGGCGAGATCAAGTCGATGCGCGTCGACGACCGCTTCCGCGGCGCCGGGGTGGGTCGCGCCGTGCTGCGCCACATCGTCGCCGAGGCGCGCCGCCGCGCCTACGGCAGCCTGTGGCTCGAGACCGGATCGTCCGCGGAGTTCATGCCCGCGCACCGGCTCTACGAGAGCGAGGGGTTCATGGTGTGCGGCCCCTTCGGGAGCTACGCGCTCGACCCCTTCTCGACGTTCATGACCAAGACGCTCTGATCACGCCGCGACGACGAGCGCGACGGCGAACGCCGCCACTCCGTCGCCGGCGCCGGTGAAGCCCAGTCCGTCGGTGGTCGTCGCCGACACCGAGACCGGAGCCCCGAGAGCAGCCGACAGCGCCACTTCCGCCTCGGCGCGACGCGAGGCGAAGCGCGGCCGGTTGGCCTGCACCTGCACCGAGACGTTGCCGATGCGGAATCCGGCCTCGCCGAGCAGGGCGCGCGTCCGCGACAGGAACACCTCCGCGTGGGCACCCGCGTACTCGGGGTGGTCCGTGCCGAAGTGGGTGCCGATGTCGCCGAGGCCGGCCGCAGCGAGGAGCGCGTCGACGATCGCGTGGGCCACGGCATCTCCGTCGGAGTGCCCCGAGAGAGCCTGCTCGCCCGGCCACTCGAGGCCGGCGAGCCAGAGGTCGCCCGCACCGCCGAACGCGTGCACGTCCGTGCCGACGCCCACGCGAGGGATCGCCGTCGACGGCGAGAGCGTGACGGGAACGTGCGGATGCGGGGTCACGAGCGAGCGCGCGCGATCGAGATCGGCGGGCGTCGTGATCTTGAACGCAAGAGGGTCGCCGTCGACGGCCACCACGCGATGGCCCGCTTCGGCGACGAGCGCGGCGTCGTCGGTGAAGTCGGCGGCCGCGTCGCGGTAGGCCGCGACGAGGATGTCGCGACGGAAGCCCTGCGGTGTCTGCGCCGCGGAGAGCACCGAGCGGTCGACCGCTGCGAGGATCTCTCCCGCCTCGACGTGCTTGATCGTGTCGATCACCGGCAGGACGGGGATCGCGCCCGCGGCCCCCGCGTCGATCGCTGCGACGATGCGCGCGAAGACGTCGGGCGACGTGAGCGCCCGAGCGGCGTCGTGGACCAGCACGATCTCGACGTCGGGCCAGACGGCCGCGAGTCCCGCGGCCACCGATGCCTGGCGCGTGTCGCCGCCGGCGACCACCGTGACGAGATCCCGCGCGCCGTGGAACGCCGCGAGCGCGTCGGTCAGCGCGTCGCCCTGGCGTCCCTCTGGTGCGACGACCACGACCTGCGCGCCGTCGACCTGCGCGACGCGCTCGAGGGCGTGGCGGAGGATGGTGTGCTGGTCGAGTCCGACGAACGCCTTGGGATCGCGCGCACCCAGACGGGTGCCGGATCCGGCGGCGACGACGATGACGGCGACGCGCGGAACGGGCGTCGGCTGCTGAGCGCTGTCGAGAGTCACGTGCTCACGCTAGCGCGCGAGCCTCAAGACGATCAGGACGCGAGAACCTCGTCGAGGATGACGCCGGCCTTCTCTTCGTCCGTCTTCTCGGCGAGCGCGAGTTCGGAGACGAGGATCTGCTTCGCCTTCGCGAGCATGCGCTTCTCACCGGCGGACAGACCGCGGTCCTGATCGCGGCGCCACAGGTCGCGGACGACCTCGCTCACCTTGATGACATCGCCGGAGGCGAGCTTCTCGAGGTTGGCCTTGTAGCGGCGCGACCAGTTGGTCGGCTCCTCGGTGAAGGGAGCGCGCAGCACCTCGAAGACCTTGTCGAGGCCCTCCTTGCCGATGACATCGCGGACCCCCACGAGATCCACGTTCTCGGCGGGAACCTCGATGATCAGGTCGCCTTGCGTGACGTTCAGCTTCAAGTACTTCTTCGTCTCGCCCTTGATGACGCGTTCCTTGACCTCGATGATCGTCGCGGCCCCGTGGTGCGGATAGACGACCGTCTCGCCAACCTCAAAAAGCATGCAGTTGTGTCCTTTCGGCAACCTCCAGAATACCACAGGGCACATACGCTAAGGTTCGCCGCTCACCGTCCGCAGGCCGCGCCCGGCGGACTCACGCCGCGCGCACGGGTCCCCTAGAATGCTAGGGATGCCGTCATCCAGCCTGGGAGGATCCGTGAAATCCCGCCTCATCGCGTCGCTCACCGTGAGCGTCGCCGTCGTTCTCGGAGCCACCGGGTGCACGTTCATGACGCCGCAGTCGACCGAGATCCAGTACTCGGCCGCTGAAGGCGTGAACGTGCACGACTCCGGCCCCCTCGAGGTCCGCAACGCCTTCATCGTCGCGAACGAGGACGGCACGCTCGGCAACTTCGTCGCCGCGATCGTCAACGAGACCGACGACCCTCAGACGCTGCGCGTCTCGATCGGCGGTGACGACGACTCCGTCGACCTGTCGATCCGCGTCGCCGCCCGCTCCGTCCTGAGCCTCGGCTCCGACGAGACCGAGCCGATCGAGATCGACGGCATCGAGATGCTCCCCGGCAGCGACGTCCCCGGCTTCTTCGAGTCCGGCGACGCCTCCGGCACGCTGGTGTCGCTGCCGATCCTCGACGGCGAGCTCGACTACCTGGCACCGCTCGTCCCGTCCTCCCGCGGCGCCTCGCAGGACTGACGGCCGAGTGCCGAAGAAGCCGCATGCCCCTCGGGGCATGCGGCTTCTTCGTCGTCCGGGTCAGGCCTCGAAGCGGTACCCGAGTCCTCGGACGGTCACGAGCATCGTGGGCTCGCCGGGCTTCTCCTCGATCCGTGAGCGGATGCGCTTGATGTGCACGTCGAGCGTCTTGGTGTCGCCGAAGTAGTCGCTCCCCCACACGCGGTCGATCAGCTGCCCGCGCGTCAGCACGCGGCCGGCATTGCGCATGAGGACCTCGAGCAGCTCGAACTCCTTGAGCGGCATCGCGATCTCCTTCGTGTCGACGGCGACCGTGTGGCGGTCGATGTCGAGCACGACGCGCCCTCCGTCGAGCACGCGCTCGTCGAGGTCCGAGTCGTTCTGGGCGAGCCGGCGCAGCACCGCCCGCATGCGCGCCAGCAGCTCGCGCGACGAGTAGGGCTTCGTGACGTAGTCGTCGGCGCCCAGTTCGAGTCCCACGACGATGTCGACCTCGGAGTCCTTCGCCGTGAGCATGATGATCGGGACGCTGGACGTCGTGCGGATCTGGCGGCACACCTCGGTGCCGGGCATGCCCGGCAGCATCAGGTCGAGCAGGATGATGTCGGCCCCGCGCTCGCGGTAGGCGCCGAGGGCGGCGGGGCCGTCCTCGGCGATCTCGACCTCGTAGCCCTCGCGGCGCAGGAGGTAGGCGAGCGGGTCGGCCAGATCCGGCTCGTCCTCGACGATCAGGACGCGGGTCATGGGGTGTCTCCGTTCTGGGGGGCGGTCTTGCGCGGTGCGGGCGAGGTCGCCGGCATCCGCTTCTTCTTGCGCTTCTTGCCCGGGGTGATCCCGTCGGGCGCGGCGGTGAGGGGCAGACGGATCGTGAAGGTCGAGCCGCGACCGGGCCGCGACCACAGGCGCACCTCGCCGCCGTGCCGCTGGATCGCGTGCTTGACGATCGACAGCCCCAGACCGGTGCCGCCGGTGCGGCGGGCGCGAGCGGGGTCTGCGCGGTAGAAGCGCTCGAAGATGCGGTCCTGGTCGCCCTCGGCGATGCCGATGCCGCGGTCGGTCACGGCGATCTCGACGATCTCGTCGACGACCTTCACGCCGACGCCGACGCTGGACCCCTTCG
>JBEVLS010000053.1:0-4329 GCA_040509015.1 Microbacterium sp. | reverse complement strand
AGGCTTGCGGACCTGCTGTAACCCGCATCCGACATTTCTGAGGCTGCTCCAGTGTTCGCAACTCTCCAGGACCGCCTCGCGGCGACCTTCAAGAACCTCCGCGGCAAAGGCCGGCTGTCGGAGGCCGACGTCGACCAGACCTGTCGGGAGATTCGGGTCGCGCTGCTCGAGGCCGACGTTGCGTTGCCGGTTGTCCGAGACTTCGTCGCGAAGGTCCGCGAGCGCGCGGTGGGTGCGGATGTGTCGCAGGCGCTCAACCCGGCCCAGCAAGTGGTCAAGATCGTCAACGAGGAGCTCATCGCGATCCTCGGCGGCGAGCAGCGCCGGCTTCAGTTCGCGAAGAACCCGCCGACGGTCATCATGCTCGCGGGCCTCCAGGGATCCGGAAAGACGACGTTCGCGGGCAAGCTCGCGCGCCGGCTCGAGAAGGAGGGCCACACGCCGCTCCTGATCGCCGCCGACCTCCAGCGTCCCAATGCCGTCAACCAGCTGCAGGTCGTCGCCCAGCGCGCCGGCGCGGCGATCTACGCGCCCGAGCCCGGCAACGGCGTCGGCGACCCGGTCAAGGTCGCCAAGGACGGCGTCGAGGTCGCGCGCCGCCAGCAGCACGACGTCGTCATCATCGACACGGCCGGCCGACTCGGCGTCGACGCCGAGCTCATGAAGCAGGCCGGCGACATCCGCAAGGCGACGGATCCCGACGAGGTGCTGTTCGTCATCGACGCGATGAGCGGTCAGGATGCCGTCAACACGGCCAAGGCCTTCCAGGACGGCGTCGACTTCACCGGCGTCGTGCTGTCGAAGCTCGACGGCGACTCGAAGGGCGGCGCGGCGCTGTCCGTCGCCAGCGTCACCGGGCGCCCCATCATCTACGCGTCCACGGGTGAAGGACTCGACGACCTCGAGGCGTTCCACCCCGACCGCATGGCGTCGCGCATCCTCGACCTCGGCGACATCCTGACCCTCATCGAGCAGGCGCAGTCGGCGTTCGACGAAGCCGAGGCCATGAAGATGGCCGAGAAGCTCGCGACCGAGAGCTTCACGCTCGAGGACTTCCTCGAGCAGATGCAGCAGCTCAAGAAGATGGGCTCGATGAAGAAGATGCTCGGGATGCTCCCGGGCATGGGCCAGATGAAGCAGCAGCTCGACGACTTCGACGAGCGCGAGATCGATCGCACCGAGGCCATCATCCGCTCCATGACGCCGGGGGAGCGTCGAAACCCGAAGGTGCTCAACGGCTCCCGCCGCCTGCGCATCGCGCGGGGTTCGGGCATGACCGTCACCGACGTCAACGCGCTCGTCAACCGCTTCGAGCAGGCGGCGAAGATGATGAAGACCGTCGCTCGCGGCGGAACGCCGAACATCCCCGGCATGGGGCCGATCCCGGGCTCGCGCCCCGGCGCGTCCGCGAAGCGCGGCAAGCAGCAGAAGGCCAAGGGCTCGCGCTCGGGCAACCCCGCCAAGCGCGCCGCCGAGAACGCGGGCATCGCCGCCCAGACGCCCGCCGCGCCGACCGGATCCGGCTTCGGGCTCGGTGGCGGAGCGACCGGCGCGCCGAGCGAGGCCGACCTGGCCGAGCTGCAGAAGATGCTCGGCCGCGGCTGATCCGCAGGCGTCGTCCGTCCGCATGATTTCCATGCGCGCGCATGTCGCCGATACTCTGATCGCGTTGGACCGGATGCTGGGGAGCTGACGGCCGAGGGCGTGGGGACTCTCGTTGATCGACGACGGGGGAACCATGGCGAGCAGAGTGTCGGCATCCGACGTGTTCGAGCGCGACACGCCGCTCTTCGTCGAGAGCGAATCAGGGCGCCTCCCGAAGTATCCGAACGCCCGCTGGGCGCGCTGGACGCTGCGTCTGCTGATCGCCGCCTTCTACTCGGGGCTGGCGATCTGGTGGAACATCGCGTCGGGCGGCGACTGGTCGGGCACGGCGAACGCCGCCCTGGCCGACCGGGTCGACGCGATCGACTGGAGCACACCCGGGGTCGGGGTCATCGGTCAGCTCTATCCCCCCATCACGAGCCTCGTCGCCGCGGTCATCCCCGGCAATGCGTTCGGTCTCGCCATCGCCGGTGCCGTCGGAGCCGCGCTCACCGTGCAGCTGGTGCTGCAGTCGCTCCAGCGCAAGCTCTTCCCCGTCGGCGTGCGCACGATCTTCATCGTGACCCTCGCCACGACCCCGCTCTACACGTACGTCGTCCTGACGAACTTCGAGGCGACCGTCGGACTCATGTTCTTCGGTCTCGCGATGGTCGACCTCGTCCGTTTCGTGACCTGGGCGAACACGCAGGCCGGTTTCCGTGCCGGCCTCCTGTTCGCCTGCGCCGCGTTCTCCGACTCGACGACGGTCTTCTCGGCCCTCGTGGCCGCCGTCGGGGGTGGCCTGCTCATCCAGTCCCGCGCGGGGGCGCGGGTCGCCAATGCCGTCGTCGTCGCCTTCCCGACGGTGACCCTCTTCGTCTCGCTCGCCGTCCTCGGCCTGGCCTTCGGCGCCGGACCGCTGGCGATGGTGCGCGGCGATCTCGAGTGGAGCCCCGAACGCGCCGAGGGATTCGCCCAGTCGCTGCTGACACCTCTCGGGTGGCTCTACCTCGCGCCGCTCGTCCTCATGATCATCGCGTGCTTCGGCCTCGGATACCCCGGTACGGCTCTGATCGCCGTCCTCCTCCAGGCCAGTACGGTCCTCGCCTTCATCCTGGGGCTCACCCCGCCCGGCGTGGCCGGTGTGACCTACGTGCTGCTGCTGCTGCTGGCGATCGCGATCGTGCCGACTCCGACGCACGGCACGCAATCCCTCCTCACCGGAGGGGTGTCGGTCCTGCTGTGGATCATCGGATGGTTCACCGCCTTCCAGTGGCCGGTCGTCACGACCTGGATGAACACCTTCGGAGGATCCTCGTGAACATCGCCGACGTCGACACCGGCCTGCTCTCGCCGGCGCTGCGCACCCGATACGCGCAGGAGGGCTGGATGCCGATCGCCCGCGAGGACGATGTCATCCTCGTCGGGTCGTCGCTGCCCGCCTCTGCTCGCCGCACCGCTCGCGTGGCCGCTGAGCTGGGCGAGAACGTGCGCATGGTGCCGATGCGCCAGTCCGACATCGTCGACATCGTCATCTCGCACTTCCGCGCGGAGTTCACCGACGATGCCGCGAACGGGCTCTATCACCGCGATCCCGAACTGTCGGCGCGTCATGTCCTCTCGCGCTCGCAGAAGATCGGAGGAGTCGTCCTCCTCGTCGTGATCCTCGCCCTCGCGGTGGTGTGGCCGCTGCCGACTCTCGTGGGCATCATCGCCGTGGCCAGCGTCGTGTTCCTGGCGAGCACGCTGTTCAAATTCACCGTCGCCCTCCACGGATCGCGCTACGACCTCGTGAAGCGGGTGGCTCCCGAAGACATCGCGGCGATCCGCGACATCGATCTCCCCGTCTACACGGTGCTCGTGCCCGTGTTCCGCGAGGCGCGCATCGTCGGCCGCCTCGTCGAGAATCTCGGACGCCTCGACTATCCGGTCGACAAGCTCGAGGTCCTCATCCTCGTCGAGGAGGAGGACGACGAGACCCGGGATGCCATCGCCCTGTCGGATCCGCCGGAGAACTTCATCGTCGTGACGATCCCCAAGGGAGCGCCGCAGACGAAGCCGCGTGCGTGCAACGTCGGACTGTCGGTCGCCCGTGGCGAGTATCTCGTGATCTACGACGCCGAGGACGCCCCCGAGCCCGACCAGCTCAAGAAGACCGTCATCGCGTTCGCCCGCTCGGGGCAGACGACCGTGGTCATGCAGGCCGCGCTGAACTACTTCAACGCCCGCGAGAACCTCCTCACGCGCATGTTCTCGCTCGAGTACAGCTACTGGTTCGACTACATGCTCGCCGGCCTCGATGTGCAGGACCTGCCGATTCCCCTCGGCGGCACGTCGAACCACTTCCGCACCTCGGCCCTGCGAGAGCTCGGCGGCTGGGACCCGTACAACGTGACGGAGGACGCCGATCTCGGCATCCGCTCGAGCGCCCTGGGTTACCGGGTCGGCGTCGTCGACTCCACCACGATGGAGGAGGCCACGTCGCGGATGGGCATCTTCATCGGTCAGCGCAGCCGCTGGATCAAGGGCTACATGCAGACGGCGCTCGTGCATGCCCGACGCCCGGGTCGCCTCATCGCCAAGATCGGCGTGCGGCGGTTCGGATCCTTCGCGCTGCTCATCGCGGGCACGCCGCTCACGTTCCTCGGCGTCATCCCGTTCACGGCGCTGACGATCGTGTCGTTCGCCGTTCCGTGGTTCGACGCGTCGGCCGCCTTCCCCCCTCTCGTCCTGTGGCTCTGCCTG
>JBEVLS010000052.1:0-5159 GCA_040509015.1 Microbacterium sp. | reverse complement strand
CGCATCCTCGCGGTGGCCGACCGCCTGCGCGCCGGTGTCATCTGGGCGAACACGTTCAACCGGTTCGATCCGGCGAGCCCGTTCGGCGGCTACAAGGAATCCGGCTACGGCCGCGAGGGCGGCCGGCAGGGCCTCCTCGCCTACCTGAAGGGGGCGTCCGCGTGAGCAAGCGACTGACCGTACCCAAGACGTACAAGCTCTACATCGGCGGAAAGTTCCCGCGCACCGAATCGGGACGCACCTACGAAGTGCTCTCGAAGAAGGGCGAGTTCCTCGCGAACGCCGCTCTGGCGTCGCGGAAGGACGCCAGGGACGCGGTCGTCGCCGCGCGCGGCGCCGTGAAGGGGTGGGCCGGGGCGACCGCCTACAACCGCGGGCAGGTCCTCTATCGCGTCGCCGAGATCCTCGAGGGTCGCCGGGCGCAGTTCGTCGACGAGATCGTCGCGCAGACGGGCGCCTCGACGAATGCCGCCAACGCCGAGGTCGACGAGGCGATCGACCGCTGGGTCTGGTACGCCGGATGGTGCGACAAGTTCGGGCAGGTCGCCGGCAACGGCAACCCCGTCGCCGGGCCGTACTTCAACATCTCGGTCCCCGAGCCGACGGGTGTCGTCGGCGTCATCGCGCCGCAGGACACCGCGCTCCTCGGCCTGGTGTCGGCGATCGCCCCGGCGCTGGTGACGGGCAACGCGGTCGTCGTCGTCGCCTCGCAGCGCTTCCCGCTGTCGGCCATCAGTCTCGCCGAGGTGCTCGCCACGAGCGACGTGCCCGGGGGCGTCGTGAACGTGCTCACGGGTTCTCCCGCCGAGATCGCGCCGTGGATCGCGTCGCACCCCGACGTCCACGGGCTCGACCTCGTCGGCGCGGGCGACCTCGACTGGGTCGACCTGCAGATCGCTGCGGCCGAGACGCTGACGCGCGTGCTTCCGCCTGAGAACGGTCCGGATGCCGCGGCCCCTGCGCTGAGCCGCATCGCCGCGTTCACCGAGATCAAGACGGTCTGGCACACGAAGAGCCTGGTCTGACCCGACGCTACGTGAGGTCGAGCCCGCCCCAGTGGCCGGGCTCGCGCAGTTCGCCGTAGTGCACGTCGACGCCGGAGGGCGAGACCGACGCGACGCACGCGAGGAGCGACAGCGTCGGGTAGCCGTACGGGCGGTTGTCGCGGATGATCGCCTCGTCGTCGGTGCTCTCCAGGGTCGTCGACCGCTCGAGGACGGCGATCCACGGGTCCCACCAGCGCGTGCCGTCCGCGGGTTCGACGTCGCGGAACTCGCCCAGCCACCGCGCGATGCGCGGCGTCGCGGCGTCGTCCACGTCGTCGTGCGCCACCATGTGCGTGCCGGGGGCGAGCTCGACGGTCGTCAGGTGCTCGCCGTCCCAGGTGCGCACGCGCGCCCCGCGCTCGTCGACTTCGACGAGATTGAAGCCGTGCGTCGCCGGTTCGTCGGCGGGCGAGGTGCCGGCGACGGAATCGAGCACGAGCCCGCCGCGTGAGACGAGCTCGGACTCGGGTCGCCCCGTCACATCCGCCCGGTTGAGCAGCACGGCCAGCCGGTGCGCATCCGGATCGGCGGCGAGCCACGCGCCGCCCGCCCGGGCGTCGCGTACGCCCACGACGCCGTCGTGCGACTCGGGCCACCACCGGCCGAGCGGGTTCCACGGACGCGCCGGGTCCTCGTCGCGGATCGCGAGGAGGCGGATCGGCTCGCCGGGGGAGTCGGGCACCCGGATGACGACGGTGCACATGGCGGGTCTCTCCTGACGTGGGGTGGTCGTGACAGTATCGGGATCGTGTTCATCGTGATCGGAGTCACGGGCGGGATCGCCGCCTACAAGACGGTGCACCTCGTGCGCCTCCTCGTGAAAGAAGGACACGACGTCCACGTCGTGCCGACGGCGGACGCCGTGCGCTTCGTGGGTCTTCCGACCTGGGAGTCCATCAGCCGCAATCCCGTGACGACCTCCGTCCACGACGACGTCGCTCGCGTTCGGCACGTCGCGCTCGGCCAGTCGGCCGACCTCGTGATCGTGGCGCCCGCGACGGCGAACAGCCTGGCGAAGATGGCCGCAGGCCTCGCGGACGATCTCCTCGGAACGACCCTACTCGCCACCACGGCGCCGGTGGTCGTCGCCCCCGCGATGCACACCGAGATGTGGCGGCATCCCGCGACGGTGCACAACGTCGAGACCCTCCGCGCGCGCGGTGTCGTGATCGTGGGGCCCGCCGACGGCGCGCTGACAGGCGGCGACAGCGGGCCGGGACGGATGACGGAGCCCGAGGCGATCGCCGGGGCGGCGCTGGCGCTGCTCGCCGGCGGCGACCTCGCCGGGCTCCGCGTCGTCGTGAGTGCGGGCGGCACCCGCGAGCCCATCGATCCCGTCCGCTACATCGGCAACCGTTCGAGCGGCAAGCAGGGCCTCGCGGTCGCGCTGGCCGCGGCCGGGCGCGGCGCGCAGGTGACCCTGGTCGCCGCGCACGTCGACGACGGCGTGCTCGCCGCGGCATCCGCCGACTCCCGCATCGAGGTCGTCCGTGTCGGCAGCGCCGCCGAGCTCGAGAGGGCGATGACGGATGCCGCGCACGCCGCCGAGGTCATCGTCATGGCCGCCGCGGTCGCCGACTACCGCGTGGCGGACGTGTCGCCGCGGAAGATCTCGAAGGAGGGGACGAGCGGCGGGATCACGCTCGACCTCGTCGAGAACCCCGACATCCTCGCGGGACTCGTCGCCGGGCGCCGCGAGGGTCAGACCATCGTCGGGTTCGCGGCCGAGACGCCGAACGACGAGGAGTCCGCTCTCGACCGCGGTCGGCGCAAGGCCGCCCGCAAGGGCGCCGACCTGCTCGCGGTGAACGAGGTCGGATGGTCGAAGGGGTTCGAGAACGACGACAACGCGGTCGTGCTGCTCGACGCGGCGGGTGAGGTCATCGCGACCGCCGCGGGCAGCAAGCGCGCGGTCGCCGAGACGCTGTGGGACGCGGTGGGCGAACTCCGCGCGAACAAAGGGTAACGAAAAGGTAACGGCCCGGGCTAGAGTGGTCGCACTCGTCGACGAAGACGGGGATCCCGACCCGCAAGGACACGCCCGATGCCCGATGCTCCCGCGACCGCGCCCGCGCATGGACGAGACCGCCTGGCGTCGCTCCTGGTGGTGTGCGTCCTCACGGTGGCCAGCGTCCTCATCGCCCTGCTCGGCGCGACCCCGGCCAGGGTCGGAGCGACCGAGCTCCTGGGCGCCGAGCGCACGCCCGGCGACGCCGCGTTCATCGCGAGCCACCGCGGAGGGGGAGCGACCGCACCGGAGAACACCCTGCCCGCGATCAGCGCGGCGCTGGCCGCGGGCTTCGACTACATCGAGGTCGACGTCGCGCTGACGGCCGACGGCCACCCCGTCCTGATGCACGACGCCACCGTCAACCGCACCACCGACGGGCGGGGGCGCGTCTCGGGTCTGACCCTCACCGAGATCCGTGCGCTGGACGCCGGCTCGTGGTTCGCGCCCGCGTACGCGGGCACCCCCGTGCCGACCTACACGGAGTTCCTCGATCTGCTCGCCACGACGTCGCAGCGCGCCATCGTCGAGCTCAAGGGTGCATGGGATGCGGCATCCGTCTCGCTCATCACCGCCGAGCTGGAGGCTCGGGGCCTCGAGCGTCGCGTCGCGCTCGCGAGCTTCGACGCGCGTTCGCTCGCCCTCGCCGACGGGACGACCGGCGTCACCCCGAGGATGCTCATCCTGCGCCAGATACCGGTCGACGTCGTCCAGGCCGCCGCCGAAGCGGACGCCCGCGGCATCCTCGTCAGTCGCAAGGCCGTGCTCGCGCAGCCCGATCTGGTGGATGCCGCTCACGCCGCCGGCATCCGCGTGATCGTCTACACCCTCAACGAGGACACCCAGTGGGACGCCGTCACGGCGCTCGGAGTGGACGGGATCGTCACCGATGATCCCGGCACGCTGTCGGAATGGCAGAAGGCGGTCGCGGACGACAGGTAGGGTCGGTCCGGAATGCTCTCCGGGAGGTGCCATGTCGTCCACAGTTCGCCGCTTCGCGTGCTCTGCGCTCGTCGTCGCTGCGATCGCAGCCGCGACGCTGGGATGCGCGCCCTACGCACCCGGAGCGAGTCCCTCCGGCACGGCGACGGTCGCTCCGACGACCCCCGCGGCGAGCGGGACGCCGTCGGCGACCGAGTCGCCCGCAGAGCCTTTCACGTTCCCGACGTCGTGCGACGAGCTCTATTCGCCCGACTTCCGGGCGACCCTCGACGCGGACATCGCCCCGCTCAACGACCCGGGCACGACGATGCTCTCGACCGAGAACCCCGTCGCCATCGAGACGATCGAAGGCGCCGCCGAGACCCTGCGCTGCTCATGGGGGCCGCCCTCGGAGCGCGGCATCTCCACGAACGTCACGGTCGTGACGCCGGAGCAGCGGGACGAGCTGTCCTCCGCGTTCGAGGGCGCCGGATTCTCGACCGAGGACTACCAGGGCGGCACCCTGCATCGCATCGAGCACGAGACCCTCACCCAGGACGACGTGGTCGTGACGATCTCCGAGACGCACTACCTCCACGGCGACGGATGGGTCGCCACGAGGTGGATCAACGTCGACCCCGACGGGTACATGGAAGACATCATCGCGTCGCTCTGGGGGTGAGCGCCCGCGACGCGCTAGACTGGCGGCGGGATCCCGCCCCCGACGTCGCAGCTCGCTGAAGCGAGTGCCCGCGGCCGGAAGCGGAGACATCCCGACCCGTGGCAGTGACGGCAGCCCTGCCGCCCGCGGGATCACGCACCCCCGCCGGCCTCTGGCCGGTCCCGCCGGACCATCCGGCGCATATCCACAGGAGGAGCATGCCGACCTCGGCATCGACCACCGGCCGGCCTTCGCAGCGCCGCCGCAAGCCCACGTCGTCCGCGCGCCGCGACGACGAGGCCCCCATCATCCCGATCCTCGCCCGCAAGGTGCGCGAGGTCGAGGCGAAGTCCCAGCGAGGCAAGCTGGGTCCCACGAACCGCGTCAAGTTCCAGGTGATCGCGTTCCTGGTGCGCGAGGAGCGCGCGCGGGTGAAGGCCGACACGACGATCACGGATGCCACGCGCGCCGAGCTGCTCAAGCGGCTCGACGGCGTCGCGACGATCCTGGCCAAGACGGCCGC
>JBEVLS010000051.1:0-3556 GCA_040509015.1 Microbacterium sp. | reverse complement strand
CGGTAGATCCGCACGATGCGGTTCTCCGCCTTGCCGTACTTGTTGGCGCCGAGGCTGACCGAGACCATGGCTAGCTCCCTCTGTAGGTCGAATAGGCGAACGGGCTGAGCAGCAGCGGCACGTGCAGGTGCCGGGTCGCGTCTTCGACGGTGAAGGTCACGGTGATGAAGGGGTAGAAGGTCTTGACCCCCCGCGCGGCGAAGTACTCGCCGGTCAGGAAGGTCAGGGTGTAGTCGCCGTCGGCGAGCGTGTCGGGGCCGATCGCGAGCCGCCCGTCGGCGTCGGTCGCACCGTGGGCGAGCACGGCGCCGGGAACCTCGGCCACGACCGAGTCGCCGGATGCCGCCGCGAGGATCACCCCGACGTCGGCGGCCGGTGCTCCGGTCGCGGCGTCGAGGATGTGGGTGGTCAGGTGTGTCATGCCGTCATCCTCGCGTGAGTCGTCTCGTCGATGGCGTCGCGAAGGCGCAGGAGCGCGATCTCGGCGAGCTGGGTGAGCGCCTCGTCGGCCTCGGCGGCGTCGTCGTTGCGCAGCCGGGTCTCGAGGGCGTCGAGCATCTCTTCGGGCGAGCGGCCCGCGGCCCGGATCAGGAACACGCGGCCGAAGCGGTCTTCGTACGCCCGGTTGCCTGCGGCCATGCGCGCCGTCACGTCATCGCCGGCTGCCGACATCGCCGCCTGCTCGCTGCGGGATGCCGCGGCCTCCGCCCCCGCGCCGGTCGGGCGCTCCCCGATCCGGGGGTGGTGCGCGAGCGCGGTGTCGAGGTCGCGTCCGCTCCACGTGCGCGCGAGGCGGGCGGCGACCTCGGCGAGGTCGTCCACGGACGAGTACGGCCGGCGTACGACGATCCCGTCCGCCCAGCGGGGGATCGCGGCCCAGACCAGAGCGAGCGCGCGGGCGTCCGCGGCATCCTGTGCATTGAACTCGCCGATCTCCACGGGGCCTACGCTAACGACGTCGCCTGCGGCGGCGGTTTCTCCCGTGTAACAACCCTGTTGCTGAGCCTCCAGAGGCTTCACACGACCGAAACGCGCCGAGCACCGCGCCGAGACGTGTCTGCGCGACGCTGGATCCACGAGAAGGGAGGCGGGATGCCCGATCCGCTGCGCCGCCGGGTGATCAGGGGTGATCGCGTGTGGCTCGACGGGGCCTTCCGTCCGGCCGCCGTCGTCATCGAAGGAGGCCGCATCGCCGACATCGTCGGCGCGCGTGACCGCGTGCCGGACGCGAAGAAGTCGCTCGTCCCCGACGACGCCGTGCTGCTGCCCGGCCTGGTCGATTCCCACGTGCACGTCAACGAGCCGGGACGCACCGAATGGGAGGGCTTCCGCTCCGCGACCCTCGCTGCGGCGGCGGGCGGAGTCACGACGATCGTCGACATGCCGCTCAACTCGCTGCCGCCGACGACCACGGCCGACGCCCTCGAGATCAAGCGGGCGGCGGCCGCGGCATCCGCCTACATCGACATCGGCTTCTGGGGCGGGGCCGTGCCCGACAACCTCGGCGAGCTCGCGCCTCTGCACGAAGCCGGGGTGTACGGGTTCAAGTGCTTCCTCTCGCCCTCGGGCGTCGACGAGTTCCCGCACCTCGACCGCGCGCAGCTGGGCGCGGCGATGGAGGAGATCGCGGCGCTCGGGTCGCGGATCATCGTGCACGCCGAGGACCCGGCGCTGCTGCACGATCACGGCGCGCTCGGACTCGGCTACGACGCCTTCCTCGCGTCGCGGCCGGCGGCGAGCGAGGCATCCGCCATCGACGCGGTCATCGCCGAGGCCCGCCGCACCGGCGCGCGCGCCCACATCCTGCACCTCAGCGACGCGCACTCGCTGCCGGCGATCCGCGCGGCCAAGGCGTCGGGCGTCGCGCTGACCGTCGAGACGTGCCCGCACTACCTGACGATCGTCGCGGAGGAGATCCCCGACGGCGCGAGCGAGTTCAAGTGCTGTCCGCCGATCCGCGACTCGTCCAACCGCGACCTGCTGTGGGAGGGCGTCGTGGACGGCACGATCGACGCCATCGTGAGCGACCACTCGCCGTCGACCGTCGATCTGAAGCGCTCGCACGGCGGCGACTTCGGCCTCGCCTGGGGAGGGATCGCCGGACTGCAGGTCGGGCTCTCGGCGGTGTGGACCGAAGCGCGCGCCCGCGGCATCGCGCTCGAGACGATCCTGCCCCTGTTCACGACCGGTCCGGCGGGCGTCGCGGGTCTCGCCGGCGCCGGTGTCCTCGACGTCGGCGCGCCGGCGAACCTCGCCGTCTTCGGTCTCGACGATCCGTTCGTCATCGACGCCGCACGACTGCTCCACAAGAACCCGATCACGGCCTACGACCACCGGACGCTGACCGGTCGCACGCGCCGCACGTGGCTGCACGGCACGGCGATGTACGACGTCACCGAGGGCGGGCCGGGTGAGGCGCCGCGCTTCCGCGGCGAGCCCCGCGGCCGGCTGCTGAGCGCCGCGCGGGCGGTGACGGCATGACGATGGGGTTGGATGGGCGCATGCGCGAGATCCTGCAGCGAGGCGTGGGCGAGATCCCCGGCGACCACTACCTGCCCGCGTCGCCGGCGAACGTCCTGTGGGGTCGGCTCCCCTGCGAGACGGATGCCGCGGCTCTCACGATCGCGCCGGGAGAGACCGTCACGATCGACACCGTGAGCCACGAGGGGATCCTCGAGGACCAGGGCAAGGACCCGCTCGCCTACTTCGGCGGTCACGGTGTGCCCGCGGCATCCGTGCTCGACGACGCGATCGAGATCGCCGCGACCCTGTCGCGCGACCCGGTGACCGACGGCCCGCACGTCGTCACGGGGCCGATCCTCGTCGAGGGCGCCCGGGCGGGAGATCTGCTGAGGATCACCGTCGAGCGGCTCGATCCGCGTGTGCCGTACGGGGTCATCTCGAACCGCCACGGCAAGGGGGCGCTCGTCGGCGAGCTGCCGCGGGGCGAATCGAACGTCAGCGTGTTCGCACCGGTCGAGGCGCGCGGCGACGGGCTCGTCGGCCTGCTGCCGGTCACCGAGGGAGGCGACCGCGTCGTGGCGTTCCCCCTCGCGCCGTTCCTGGGCACGATGGGCGTCGCCGTGGCCGGCGACCAGCGGCCGCACTCGGTCCCGCCGGGAGCGCACGGCGGCAACATCGACATCAACCTCCTGGTCGAGGGCAGCGTGCTCTACCTTCCGGTCCAGGTCGACGGAGCCCTCGCGTACGTCGGAGACCCGCACTTCGCCCAGGGGGACGGCGAGGTCGCGCTCACCGCGCTCGAGGCGTCGCTGCGTGCGACCCTGCGCTTCGACGTCGTGCCGCGCGAGGAGGCCCTGCGCGAGTTCGGCGACGTCCTCGGACCGCTCGTGCGCGCCGGCGGCTTCCTCGTGCCGACGGGGCTCGACCCCGACCTCGATGCCGCGATGCGCAACTGCGTGCGCGCCGCGATCGCGCTGATCCGCGCGCGCTGGGGGCTCGACGAGCATCTCGCCTACGCGTACCTCAGCGCCGCGACCGACTTCGACATCTCGCAGGTCGTCGACATCGTGTGCGGCGTGCACGCGCGCATCCG
>JBEVLS010000050.1:0-7286 GCA_040509015.1 Microbacterium sp. | reverse complement strand
TCGTGCTCACGACCGCGCCCGGGGTCGCCGCACAGGTCGTCGGAGCGCTCATCCCCGGCTGGTGGATCGCCACGGCGGGCGCGATGGCGATGTCGCTGATGGCGGCGTTCGGGATCGTCCAGACCCTGGCGATATCGCGCCGACGCGAAGTCGGGGTCCTGCGCGCGCTGGGCGTCCCGGCCGCGGTGCAAGGGCGCATGCGGGCGGTCGAACTGGGTGGTGTCTTCGGCGCCGCCCTCGTCCTCGGCGCTGCCGGGGGCGCTCTGGCCTCGTGGCTCGTCGTCCCCGACCTGGTGCGGGCGGTGACGCCCGGCATCCTTCCGCTCGCCGGAGGCGTCTCTCTCGAGTGGCCTCCTCTCGGCGTGGCCACCGCGGCGCTGGCTCTCGGACTGTCGCTGATCGTCGCCGGGGTCGCGACGAGCGTGACGCGCACGGCCCGCACACTCACCGTCGGCGAGGACTCGCGATGACCCGCCGTGTCTCGATCCGCGCCCTCGTCGCGCATCACGTCCGCTCGCACGCCGGTGGCGGGGCGATCGTCGCGCTGCTCGTCTTCGTGCTCGCCGTCCTCGCCACCGCGACGCCCGCGGCCTTGGGCACCCTCGCCGAGGCGACGCTGCGCGATCGCCTGGACGCCGTCGCGCCCACCGTGCGCGACGTGGTGTCCGAGAACGCCGGTTCCGCCGCGTTCCCGCAGCCCAGCGCCGACACGTCGCCCGGACCCCCGACGACCGACGAGGTGTGGGGGTCGTTCTCGGCAGCCGTGGAGGCGATCCGCCACGATGCGGACGAGCCGCTGCCCGATGTGCTCGGTCCCGCCCACTCGATCACGCGGAGCCGCGACAACGAGCTGTTCGAGGGCGGCGGCACGCGCTTCGCCACCCTCGCCTTCGACCCCGCGTACGAGGAGCAGATCCGGATCGTCGACGGACGGATGCCGGAGCCCGCGGCATCCGTCGTCGGAGCGTTCGGCCCGAACAGCGCCGGTGACCCGCCCGCCCTCATCCGGATCGAAGTCGTGCTCTCGGCCGACACGTCCGCCGGGATGGGCTGGCCCCTCGGCGAGGCGAGGACGATCCGCGGCCTCTACGGAACGAACCTCGAGCTGCTCCTCGTCGGCGTCTTCGAGGCCGACGATCCGCGGGCCGATTACTGGCAGCACGTCACGTCGGTGCTCACCCCGACCGTGCTCGACGACGGAAACTCGCCCCAGACGGTCACCGGCACCGCCTACGCGCACCCGGCGTCGCTGTTCGCGGGCCTCGGCGCGGAGAACACGACCCTCGTCTGGTTCCCGCTCGACTCCGGGCGCATCGACGGCGACAACGCCGAGCGGGTCGTCGCGGCGCTGAACAGACTGGGGTCCGTCACCCATCCGATCGGTGACACGGCGGGCGGACCCGGACTGTCGGGCCTGAAGTTCGACGTCGACGTCACCGGCGCGATCGACGCGGCGCTCGCGCGCCAGCGATCCACCGCGGGCGTGATCGCGATGTTCGCCTCGGGCCCGCTCGGTGTCGCCGCGGCGGTGCTCGTCCTCGGGTGCCGGCTGATCCTCGAAGGACGCCGGTCGAGCCTGCGCCTGCTCTCGGCGCGGGGCGCGTCGATGGGGCAGCTGCGCGGCATCCTCGGCGTGGAGGGGATCGTCGTCGGCGTCCTTCCGGCGATCGTCGGCTGCCTCGCCGCCCTCGCGACCGGCGCGGCACTGTCGGCCGCCCCACCGGACGCCGTCGGAATCGCCGCCGCCGCGGTGGCGGGACTCGCTCCCGGCGCGATCCTGCTCGCGCTCGCGCCGTCCGTCGCCGAACGACAGCGGCGAACGGATCTCGGGCGACGCGCGTCACGACTGCGTGCGATCGCGGAAGGGGTCGTGGCCGGGCTGGCGGTCGTCGCGCTGGTGCTGCTGTTCGTCCGGGGCTACAGCGACGGCGTCGACCTCCTCCTGGCGGCGACTCCTCTGCTCCTCGCGCTGGTCGCGTGCCTCGTGACGATCCGGCTCTACCCGCTCCCCCTGGGCATCGTGCACGCCCGCGCTCGCGCAGGCTCCGGCCTCGACGTCTTCCTCGGCTCGGCCCGTGCGCTGCGCGAACCCGCTCTGGGCCTCACGCCGGTGCTCGCTCTGCTGGTGGGGGTGTCGGTGGCGATGTCGTCGGGGGTGCTCCTGTCGACACTCCAGGCCGGGGTCGCACAGGCATCGCGCGCGCAGGTCGGGGCCGACGTGCGTGTCGCCGGCGCGCTGTTCACCCGCGACCTCGTCGACGAGGCGCGCGCGCTCGACGGCGTCGCGGCGGCGACGGGGATCTCGGGGGCAGACCCCGCGACGCTCGAGATCGACGGCGGGGGCAGGGGCACGACGGTGTTCGTCGTCGACGCGGCCGCGCTCCGCGATGTGCAGGGAGACGGGCCCGGGATGCTGCCGCCCGGCGTCTCGCTCGAGCCCGTCGCCGGCGAACCCATGCCGCTGATCGCGTCGGGTGCCGCGGCCGAGCTCATCGGCGACGCGGAACGCCTCAGCATCGGCGACGTCGACGCCGAACTCGTCGGGGTCACCACGGGCCCGGTGCCGATCGGCGGCCGCGAGAACTGGGTCGCGATCGACTCCTCGTACGCCGAGGAGGTCCTCGGGAACACCCCGACCGATCGCACGGTCCTCGTGCGCCTCGCCGACGATGCGTCCGCCGACGCCGTCGAGGCCGCCCTTCGCGACGTGCTCGGCGCCACGGTGCGCATCGACACGCCCGCCGCCGTCGCCGACGAGATCCAGAGCGGTCCGGCTGCGCAGGGCGTCCGGTGGGCGCTGCTGCTGGCGACCGCGGTCGCCGCGCTGCTGAGCGCGCTGGCCATCGTCATGACCCTCGGTCTCGCCGCGGCCCCTCGCGCCCGTGTGCTCGCCCTGCTGCGCACCCTGGGTGCGCCCCGACGCTCGGCGACGTCGCTCGCCGCGTGGGAGATCGGTCCGCCCGCGGTCGCGGCAGTGGTCGCCGGAACGGTCTTCGGCGCGCTCGTGCCCCTCGTCGTGACCGCCGCCGTGGATCTGCGCCCGTTCACCGGCTCGTCGGTCGCACCCGCCTACGCCGTCGACCCCGTGGTGCTCGCCCTGACCCTCGGCGGATTCGTCGTCCTCGCGGTGCTCCTCACCGCGTTCGGACTCGTCGCCGCGCGCCGCGTGCGCGCTGCGGGTGCCTTGCGCACCGTGGAAGGAGGATAGGACCATGGCCGTGATGACGACACCCGATGCCGACATCCTGTGCGCGGACCTCGTGCGCATCTTCACGGTGCCGGCGGCGGACGGCGCCGGGATCGAGGTGCAGGCGCTCCAGGGTCTGAACCTGCGCGTCGAGACCGGCGAGCTCGTCGCCGTCGTCGGCGCCTCGGGGTCGGGCAAGTCGACTCTCCTGTCGATCCTCTCGAGTCTCGACAAGCCGACCGCCGGCGTGGCCTGGGTCGCCGGCCACGATCTGCTGACGATGAAGGAGAAGGAGCGCGTGGCGTTCCGCCGTCGCAGCGTCGGTTTCGTGTGGCAGCAGACCTCTCGCAACCTGCTGCCGTACCTGACGGCGAGCGAGAACGTCGCCGCCGCGCTCGCGATCACGGGATCGGCCCGCGGTGCCGGTCCGCGCAGAGCGAAGGTGCGCGAGCTGCTCGATCTGCTCGAGGTGTCGCACTGCGCCGACCGCCGTCCGGCCGAGATGTCCGGCGGCGAGCAGCAGCGCACGGCGATCGCGGTCGGGATCGCGAACAGTCCTCGCGTGCTGCTGGCGGACGAGCCGACCGGCGAGCTGGACGACACGACGAGCGCCCACGTCCTGGAGGCGATGCGATCGGTGAACCGCGAGCTCGGAGTGACGACGCTCATCGTGACGCACGACCCCGCCGTGTCGGAGCACGTCGCGCGGACGGTGCAGATCCGCGACGGCCGCACCTCGACGGAGGTCCTGCGTTCGATGCGACTCGACGAGCACGGAGCCGAACAGCACGTCGCCGAAGAATATGCGGTGCTCGACCGCGTCGGCCGCCTGCAGCTTCCCGACGACTTCATGACTGCTCTCGACCTGCGAGACCGCGTGCGCCTCGCGCTCGAACCCGACCACGTGGGAGTCTGGCCGGGTCAGCGAGGCGACACGCCCCCGACCCCGGGCACGCCCGATGCCCCGGCATCCGATCCTGCGACGGAGGAGCGTCCATGAGCCGTGCGCTGCGCGGTGCGAAGCTGACCCGCACCTACTCGTCGCCCGCCGGCGACGTGCACGCGTGCGTCGACATCGACATCGAGGTCGACACCGGCGAGCTGGTCGTCGTGCGCGGCGCGTCCGGCGCGGGCAAGACCACGCTCCTCAATCTGCTGGGCGGTCTCGACCGCCCGACCTCGGGCTCGGTGTGGATCGGCGACGTCGAGGCGACCGCGCTCGACGAGGAGTCCCTCGCCGCGCTGCGGCGCGACCGGTTGGGCTTCGTGTTCCAGTCCTTCGGCCTGATCCCGATCCTGTCGGCGGCCGAGAACGTCGAGCTCCCCCTGCGGATCGCGAAGACGCCCGCCGCCGAGCGCGACGCGCGCGTGGCCGAGGCGCTGAGCCTGGTCGGGCTCGCCGACCACGCCGCCCAGCGTCCTGGCGAGCTGTCCGGGGGGCAGCAGCAGCGGGTCGGCATCGCCCGCGCGATCGCAGCGCGCCCGCACGTGCTCATCGCCGACGAACCGACGGGGCAGCTCGACTCGCGCACCGCCGCCACGGTCATGGACCTCATCGTCGACCTCGTGCACTCGCAGGGGATCGCCGCCGTCGTCTCGACGCACGATCCGCTGCTCGTCCAGCGCGCCGATCGTGTCATCGAGCTCCACGACGGGCGCGCGACGTCGGTCGACCGGGGCTGAGCGGATCAAGGCCGAAACGACGAAGAGACCGCAGTTCTCCTGCGATCTCTTCGTCTTCTCGGCCTCGCGGACTCACGAGACGAGCCGGTTGACCTGTGGTGGCGAGTGAGGGATTCGAACCCCCGAAGTCGATGACAGCTGAGTTACAATCAGATCCCTTTGGCCGCTTGGGTAACTCGCCAGACGCACCTGCCCGGCTTTTGCAGTCGACCAGAGGCGCGATTCACGATCTTACCCTCTGACCCGCGGCGCGAAAAATCCGGGCGGGTCACGTCCCCAGTCGATCGAGATCCATGCCCTGCACCGCCGACGGAAGGCGCAGCAGCGCCCCCTCGAATCGGCACGTCGCGGCCGCGGCATCCATCGCCCGCTCGAGCACGGCAGACCACTCATCGGCCGATGCCGGGTCGCCGTCGAGAACGGCGGCGATCGTCGCGGCGAAGGCCGCATCGCCGGCGCCCATCGTGTCGACGATGCGTCCGGGCAGGTCCGAGATCGGCCGGGTGACGGCATCCGCACCGCTGTCGATCGCCGCCCCGCCGGCGCCGTAGGTGGCGAGCACCGCGTCGACGCCGAGGTCGATCAGCCGCGTACGCAGCAGATCGAGGGATTCGCGGTAGAGCAGGGTGGCGTCGTCCTCGCCGACCTTGACGAGGGATGCCGCCGCAGCGGCCCGCTCGAAGCCGGACCGGAACGCCTCGCGATCGTGCAGCATGCCCGTGCGCGGGTTCGGGTCGATCGCGAGCCGCGACCCGGCGGCCGCGGCGATGAGATCGGCGGTCTGGTCGGCATCGTCGAAGGGGAAGCAGCTCACGACGACGATGTCCGCCGCCGCCATGGCCGCGCGTTCCGCCTCGCCGAAGTCGACGCGGCGGTTCCATGCCGCGTCGTTGAACTCGTAGGTCGGCTCACCGCCGCCCGAACGGGTGCTGACGGCACGCGACGAGCCGAGCGGCGATGCCGTCTCGATCAGCCCGACGTCGTAGTCGGCGAGGTACGAGCGGATGCGCGCTCCTGCCTCGTCGTCGCCGACCATCGCGATGAGCGTGGTGGGCACGCCGAGTCGCGAGAGACCGACGGCGACGTTGAGGCCCGCGCCGCCGACGAACTCGCGGATGCCCGAGTCGTCACGGAGCTCGTCGATGAGCGCATCGCCCACGACCACCGCGCCGACGCTCATCGCCGCGAACCCTCTGTCTCGAGCACCTGCGCCACAAGCGCCTCGGTGCGGGTCTTCGTGCCGTCGATGCGGCGGTCCACGCTCGCGCGGATCTCGCTCGGCGCGAGGGGCGCCGCAAGGCGGACGTTCTCGTGGCACGAAAGGTCGGCGCAGATGTAGGTGCCGACGCTGTCGCCGAGCTCACCCGCGCGCCCGGCCTTGCGCGCCGAGAAGAGCGTCACCTGGTCGGCCGGCTGCATGGTGTGGCAGAGGTTGCACATCGCCGCGCGCGCCCGCGAGGAGCCCTCGGCCGCACGCAGCACGATCCCGCGCGCCGCGCCGTCGATCTCGGCCACGATGTAGCCGCGTCCTCGGGTCTGCGGGTCGCGCCACGCATAGAAGTCCAGATGGTCCCAGTCCGCGAGCACGAACTCACCCCGCACGGCCAGCAGCCGCAGCTCATCGGGTGAGGCGTTCACCATCGCGGCACGGATGTCATCTTCGGTCAGGGGTCGCATGCCACCTCCTCAGGCGCTGCGCCCAGTCTACGAACGCGCTCCGCTCACGGGGGCGGCGGTGGCGGCATCCGTCGTCGCCCGCTCGCGGATCAGGAACCCGAATCCGAAGGCGATGAAGAACATGAGCACGCCGTAGACCGCCGCCGGCAGCGACAGCTCGACCGAGCCGAGCACGGTCTGGGCGATGACGATCGCGAGAGTCGCGTTGTGGATGCCGATCTCGAACGACGTCGCGATCGCCTGCCGCTTGCCGACCTTCAGCCAGCGCGGCACGACGTACCCGATCGCGAGGCTGATGAGGCAGAAGGCGACGGTGATGAGCGCGAGGTCGACGAAGTTGTCGAGCAGCAGCGCCCAGTTGGAGGCCACGGCGCCGGCGATGACGATCACGAGCACGATGACCGAGACGATGCGCACGGGCTTGTCCATCGCGTCGGCGAATCGCGGCCAGAAACGACGCACCACCATGCCGAGCGCCACGGGCAGCAGCACGATGGCGAACACCTCGAGGGCTTTGGCCCACTGCATGCCGAGCTGGTCGTCGAACGGGTCGAAGTACCAGATCGCGAGGTTCGTGATGAGCGGCAGGGTCACGACCGCGATCACCGAGTTGACGGCCGTGAGCGAGATGTTGAGGGCGATGTCGCCGCGGAAGAGATGACTGTAGAGGTTCGCCGTCGTGCCGCCGGGCGAGGCCGCGAGCATCATCATGCCGACGGCGAGGATCGGAGGCAGCTGG
>JBEVLS010000049.1:0-7159 GCA_040509015.1 Microbacterium sp. | reverse complement strand
TGCCGTCGCAGCTGCCACCCGGAAGGGCGAGCTCCTCGAAGATCGTGATCGCCCCGCCCGGCAGCTGGGCGTCGCGGATGAGGAAGGCCGCCGCTGCGAGCGACGCGAGCCCCGAGCCCACGAAATAGGCCTTACGACCGTCGACACCCTCCGGCTTGAGCGGCCGCCCGAACGCCTCGAAGTTTCCATTCGTCCTGTACATGCACATCCTCACTGGTGGATCACGAACTGTATCCGCGGAGAAGGACGCCCGGATGAGCGTCCCCTCCGCTCCTCCAGTCAACCCGCGGCGTCCTCGCGGAGGCATCGGATCCGTGCCGGGCTCCCGCCGATACGCGACACCCGGCGAGGGAGCCCGCGATCAGCCGTAGAAGAGTCGCTCGAAGATGCGCCGTGCTCGCCGGGTGGCGGCCATGTAGTCCTCTTCGACCTGGGTGGCCGAGCCAGGCGGATACATCAGCAGCTGTCCGATTCCGTCGAGCTTGCGACGATCCACGGGGAGGATGTCGCTGGTGTGCCCGGACAGCAGCGTGTTGGCCGAGCGCAGCCTGCTCGCCAGTCGCCAGGCCTCCGAGAGCCGCTCGGCCTCGACGGCGCCGACGAGACCGGCTTCTCGGGCTGCCCCGAGGGCGTCCAGCGTCGACGTGGTGCGCATGCCCGGCACGTCGTGCGCATGCTGGAGCTGCAGGAGCTGCACGAGCCACTCGACGTCGCTCAGCGAGCCGGGGCCGAGCTTGAGGTGACGGGCCGGATCAGCGCCCTGCGGGAGCCGCTCGTTCTCGACTCTGGCCTTGATGCGCTTGATCTCGCGGAGACCCTGCTGGTCGGCGGATGCCGGATACCTCACGTCGTCGGCGAGAGCCGTGAACGCGGCGATGAGCTTGACGCTCCCCGCCACGCCGCGCGCGCGCAGCAGCGCCTGGGCCTCCCACGACAGCGACCAGCGCCGGTAGTACTCCGCGTACGAGTCGAGTGAGCGCACGAGCGGACCGTTTCGGCCTTCGGGACGCAGGTCGGCGTCGAGATCGAGCGGAAGACGATGATCTTCGGAATGCTCGCGGAGGCCCGCGACGATCTTGCGGGCGAGTTCGTTCGCGCGCTGGGGATCCACGCCGTTGGGCTCGTAGACGTACATGACGTCGGCGTCCGAGCCGAACCCGAGCTCGCTCCCCCCGAAGCGGCCCATCGCAATGACCGAGAAGTCGAGATCGGAATCCTCGGGCGGCACGACCTCGCGACGGACGGCCCGGAGCGTGGCCTGGATCGTGACCTCGGTGATCGTCGTGAGCGAATCGGCGACGCCGTCGATCGACGCGTCGCCGACGAGCGCCCACATCGCGGTGCGCAGGAGCTCGCGACGTCGAAGAGCCCGCACGGCGCGCATCGCCTCGGCGATCGACTCGTGCCGGGTCTGGATCGCGCGCGCCTCCTCCTGCATGGCGCGGCCGCTCCGCGGCCTCAGCAGCTCCGGATCGTCGAGCCACGCCGCGGCTTCCGGAATCCACTCGATGAGCTCTCCGACGTAACGCGAACCCGACAGCACGCGCGTGAGGCTCTCGGCGGCACCCGACGAGTCGCGCAGCATCCGGAGGAACCACGGCGTGTTGCCCAGCCGTTCGCTCAGCCGCCGGAAGGCGATGAGTCCGTAGTCGGGATCCACACCGTCCGCGAACCAGCGGATCATGACGGGCATGAGATGGCGCTGGATCGTCGCCTTGCGGCTCAGTCCGCTGGTGAGCGCGGCGATGTGCCGGAGCGCGCCCGACGGGTCGGCGAAGCCGATCGCGGCGAGGCGGTCTTTGGCCTGATCGGCCGACAGCGCGCGCCCTTCGCCGGACAGACCACGATCGTCTGCCGGCAGCGCCGCCACCGCCGACAGCAGGGGGCGGTAGAACAGCCGCACGTGGATGTCGCGGACCTCGCGCTTCACCGCCTCCCACCGCTCCCACACCGCCGGCCCGGAACCGGCGAGGCCCGACGCGCGGGCGAGGATGCGGAGGTCCTCCGGGCGCGACGGCATGAGATGCGTGCGGCGCAGGTGGTGCAGCTGCACCCGGTGCTCGAGAAGACGCAGCTCGCGGTAGTCGCGGGCGAAGACGGCCGCGTCGCTGCGGCCGATGTAGCCCTCCGCCACGAGGGCGTCGAGGGCTTCGAGGGTGCCGCGCTGGCGGATGCGGTCGTCGGAGAGTCCGTGCACGAGCTGGAGCAGCTGCACCGTGAACTCGATGTCGCGGATTCCACCCGGGCCGAGCTTGAGCTGGTACGCCACGTCGCCCGCGGGGATGTGCTCGGTGACGCGCTCCCGCATCCGCTGCACGCTGTCGACGAAGTTCTCGCGGGCGGCGCTCGTCCAGATCTTGGGCTGCACGGCGCGCACGTAGGCGGCGCCGAGGTCGGGGTCGCCCGCGATGGGCCGTGCCTTCAGGAGCGCCTGGAACTCCCAGCTCTTCGCCCAGCGGTCGTAGTACGACAGGTGCGAGTCCAGCGTCCGAACGAGTGCGCCCTGCTTGCCCTCGGGCCGCAGGTTCGCATCGACCTCCCATAGCGGAGGTTCGATCTCGACCCCCGAGATGCCCCGCATCGTCTGCACGGCGAGCCGGGTCGCGATGTCGACGACGCGGCTCTCGCCGAGCTCTTCGAGGAGGTCGTCGTCTCCCCCGCCGACGAAGATCACGTCGACGTCGCTGACGTAGTTCAGCTCCCGAGCGCCCGTCTTGCCCATCCCGATGACGGCGAGTCGCGTGCGGGCGACCTGGTCCCGCGGGAAGAGCCCCGCCCCGACCGCACCCCCCGAGACCCGCGTGCGCGCGACGCACAGCGACGCCTCCAGGGCTGCGCCGGCGGCATCCGCCAGGCTCGCCGCGACCGCGGGCATCTCATCGACCGGAGACGCGCTGAGCAGGTCGTACGCGGCGATGCGCGCGAGCAGCCGCCGGTAGCGCACGCGCAGGGCGCACCATGCCTCCTCGCCGGCGTCGGCGGCGAACCCGTCGACGGCGCCGACGGAGTCGAGCAGCTCGTCCCGCAGCTCGTCGGCGGACGGGAGGTGACGCGCGCCCGTCGAGAGGTGCGCGAGCTCTGCGGGATGCCGGAAGAAGAAGTCCGCGAAGCCCGTCGACGCCCCCAGCACCGCCCATGCCGCGCGCCAGCCGACGGGGTCCTGGCCGAGCGATCGCACGGCCTCGACGTCGCGGCGCGCGATCCGCGCGAGAGCCTCGAGCGCGGCATCCGGATCTGCGGCCGACGACGCGTTCTCCGTCAGCGCCTCGCGCGACAGTCCCGCCTGCTCGAGTTCGCCGATGAGCGCCTCGGCCTCAGCCAGTCGGCTGAAGCCGAGGCGAGCGAGCCCGGTGAGGGACGTCGTGCGTTCGCCCGCGACCATGTGCGACGGGTCAGAGCATCTCGAGGTTGCTCTTGAGCTCGAAGGGGGTGACCTGCGAGCGGTACTCCGCCCACTCCTTGCGCTTGTTGAGGAGCACGTAGTTGAAGACCTGCTCGCCCAGGGTCTCGGCGACGAGCTCGGACTCCTCCATGTACTCCAGCGCGTGGTCGAGGCTTGCGGGGAGCGGCGCGTAGCCGAGCGCGCGGCGCTCGCCGTCGGTCAGCGACCACACGTTGTCCTCCGCCTCGGGCGGAAGCTCGTAGCCCTCCTCGATGCCCTTGAGACCCGCGGCCAGCAGGAGGGCGTACGCGAGGTAGGGGTTCGCGGCAGAGTCGAGCGCGCGGTACTCGACCCGCGACGACTGCCCCTTGTTCGGCTTGTACATCGGCACGCGCACCAGCGCGGAGCGGTTGTTGTGGCCCCAGCAGATGAAGCTCGGCGCCTCGTCACCGCCCCACAGCCGCTTGTAGGAGTTGACGAACTGGTTCGTGACGGCCGAGATCTCGTTCGCGTGGCGGAGGAGACCCGCGATGAACTGACGGCCGGTCTTGGAGAGCTGGTACTGCGCGCCCTCTTCGTAGAACGCGTTCTGGTCGCCTTCGAACAGCGACATGTGGGTGTGCATGCCGCTGCCGGGCTTGCCGCTGAGGGGCTTGGGCATGAACGTCGCGTAGACGCCCTGCTCGATCGCGACCTCTTTGATGACCGTGCGGAACGTCATGATGTTGTCGGCGGTGGCCAGGGCATCCGCGTACCGCAGGTCGATCTCGTTCTGGCCGGGGCCGCCCTCATGGTGGCTGTACTCCACCGAGATTCCGAGATCCTCCAGCATGCGCACCGAGCGCCGACGGAAGTCGTGCGCCGTGCCGCCCGGCACATTGTCGAAGTAACCGGCCGAGTCGACGGGCTCGGGGCCGTCGGTGCCGAAGGACGAGGACTTCAGGAGGTAGAACTCGATCTCGGGGTGGGTGTAGAACGTGAACCCCGCATCGGCGGCCTTGGCGAGGCTTCGCTTGAGCACGTGGCGCGGGTCCGCGACGGCGGGCTGGCCGTCGGGCGTCGTGATGTCGCAGAACATGCGGGCGGTCGGATCGATCTCGCCGCGCCACGGGAGCGTCTGGAACGTCGTGGGATCCGGGTGCGCGAGGAGATCCGACTCGTAGGAGCGCGTGAGCCCCTCGATCGCCGAGCCGTCGAAGCCGAGCCCTTCGCTGAACGCGCCCTCGACCTCGGCGGGTGCGATCGCCACCGACTTGAGGGTGCCGATGACATCCGTGAACCAGAGGCGCACGAACTTGACGCCGCGCTCCTCGATGGTCCGCAGGACGAAGTCGCGCTGCTTGTCCATCGTCACTTCTCGTCGTTCTGCTCGGTGACCTCTTCTGCCGTGCGTCCCCACGCGTCTTCGCGTGCGTCCTCTTCGGCCCATGCGCGGGAGCGCTCACGAAGCGCCTCGGGAGCGTGCGCGGCCTCTTCAGCCGTGTCGTAGGGGCCGGCGCGATCGATCGCCGGTGACTCGAATCCCTTCTCGACCTCGCCCGTCGTGAGGTTGTACCAGTACTTCTCGCTGTCGCCGGACACCGTGTCTCCTCCCATGCGGCGGTCGCGCCCGGAGTCCGGGCGTGTGGACGAGTCCGCCTTCGTCGATCCTACTGATCGCACGGACGCTCCTGGATAGGCTGAGCCCATGGCAACTCAGGCGACACGCGCCGTCGGCGTGGACATCGGCGGTACGGGGATCAAAGCGGGCATCGTGGATCTCGACCAGGGGGTGCTCACGAGCGACCGCATCAAGGTCTCGACGCCGGACGGCGCCGAGCCGAAGGACGTGCTGGCCGCGGTGCGCGAAGTCCTCGACAGGCTCGAGATGGCGGACGACCACGTGCCGCTCGGCGTGGCGTTCCCCGCGATCGTGAAGAACGGCCGCACGCTGTCGGCGGCGAACGTGTCGCAGAAGTGGATCGGGTTCGAGGCCGAGAAGTTCTTCGAGGACGGGCTCGGTCGCGACATCCACTTCGCCAATGACGCGGATGTCGCGGGCGTGGCCGAACTCCGCTACGGCGCCGCGAAGGGCCGCGACGGCCTCACGATCCTCACGACGCTCGGGACCGGCATCGGCTCGGCGCTGCTGTACGACGGCGTGCTCGTGCCCAACTCGGAGCTGGGCCACGTCCAGCGCGCGAAGCACGGCAAGGACGCGGAGGCGTACGCCGCCTATTCGGCGATGGAGCGCGACGAGCTCTCGTGGGAGCAGTGGGCGAAGCGCCTGCAGTGGTACTACAGCCACATCGAGTTCCTCTTCAGCCCCGACCTGTTCGTCGTCGGTGGCGGGGTGTCCAAGCACGCCGACAAGTTCCTGCCGCTGCTCGATCTGAAGACCGAGATCGTTCCGGCGGTCCACCGCAACAACGCCGGCATCATCGGCGCGGCGGCGTTGTCGCTCGGCGAGGCTCCGCAGCTGGACAGGGTCGTCACCACGTCCTGATCCGTGCTGCCCGAGAGGGCGAATGGGCCGGCCTGTACGCCGGGTTCTGTCCGGGGGCGTGAGCCCCGTGGACGGTCATCTCTCTCGGCGACACGTTGCCGTGCCGCTCCAGCGGCCTACCCGAGGACTCGGCGAGCCGCGTCATCATCCTCTGTCTGGCCTTGCTCCGGGCGAGGTTTACCTTGCGGGTCGTGTCACCACGACCCCGGTGGTCTCTTACACCGCCGTTTCACCCTTACCGGATCGCCTTGCGACGCCCGGCGGTCTGCTCTCTGTGGCACTGTCTCGCGGATCACTCCGGGTGGGTGTTACCCACCGCCCTGCTCTGCGGAGCCCGGACGTTCCTCGGCGCGGGCGGCGAACCGCACGCGACGCGACCGTCCAGCCGACCCATTCGCTCGCCGATGCTATCTCAGGATTGCCTCAAGATTGCATCAATCCCCGTTCATCCGACTCTCTCGATGTAGCCTGTTGATCGGAGTGCGACTGGGAACGCGCTCCGACTGGGGAAGAACGAAGCCTTTGGGGAGGCTGATTTGCCATGCGCAAGATCATTTTCGCTGCGACGATCGCAGCGGCACTAGTACTTTCGGCACCGTTGGCCGCGAGTGCCGACGAACTCGACGACACGTCGACCACGCAGGGGACGGACGGCTACACGCCCGACAAGCCCACGGAGCCCACGCTCGGCGGCTCGACCGCGATCGGCGAGTGCGAGCGGGATGCTCCGTGGATCAGCTACTCGGTGACGCTGAACGATCCCGACGCGCTCGCGACGAGCAAGACGGCGTTCCTCGTGCTGAGCAACGGCGTCGAGACCTATGAGGTCGAGCTCGGCGAACTCGTCGACAACCAGCTCTCGGGCCGGGTCCTGTGGCCCGGCGCCGAGGTCGAGAACGGCGTCGCCGTCGGCTGGCCCGGCTGGGAGACCAACGCCGCCGGCGAGCTCGTCGAGACGGACGGCAACTACGCTTGGACGCGTGGTGACATCAGCGCGCACATCCGGGTCAACCCGGAGCTCGCCGTCGCCCTCTCCTACCCGCCCGCCAACCCGCTGTGCGTGGCCGGTCCGCGGGGCGAGGCCAGCCTTCCGCTCACGGACGGCACGCTTCCGCTCACCGGCATGGACGCCGCGGTCCTTCCGATCGGCATCGCCGGCGGCGCGGTCGTGCTCGTGGGACTCGCGTTCCTGGTCGCGCAGCGTCGGCGCCGCACGCACGGCTGAGTCGTGACGGCCGAGACCGTCACGAACCGACGCCCCCGATGGGGGCGTTGGGTAGTGTTAGGGGTCC
>JBEVLS010000048.1:0-7318 GCA_040509015.1 Microbacterium sp. | reverse complement strand
TCGCCCGGGCGCCCACGGCGACGGGCGCGGGGGCGCTCGGGGCCGCCGGCCTGAGCCACCGCTTCGTCGACCGGCCGGCGCGCACCGGGACCTGGCTCCGCTCCCGGCCGCAGCGCGCTCTGGCGCTGGGTGCGGCATCCGTCGCCGTCGTCTCGGTCATCGCGGCGTCTCTGCCCGTGGCCGAACGGCAGGTCGAGACGGAATGGGTCGCCGCGGCCGCCGCGCTCGCGCACGACGGATACGCGGGGGCTGCGAGCGAACCCTCCTCTGCCGCGGAGACCGCACGCGGGATGACCCCGTCGCCGAGCCGTGCGGCCGAAGACGAGCCGCAGACCCTCGCCCCGGGGTGCACGGGCGTCCCGCGATCGCCCACGACGCCCACCTGCGTCGGGGGTGATCCGAACGGCGATGTCAGGGTTGCTCTCGTCGGGGACTCGCACGCCAAGCAGTGGGCGACCGCGGTCTTCGCCATCGCCGAGGAGCGCGGGTGGCGCGTCGAGACCTACGCGCACGCGTCCTGCCCCTTCAACGTCGAGGAGCGCGCTGTGGAGGCCGCCGGGGGCGTCGTGTGCGAGGGACCCAACATCGCGACGATGGCCGCGCTTCTGGCCGATCCCTACGACATCGTGATCACCGCCAACTGGGCCGCGGGCGACTTCGTCGAGTCCGGCACCGGACAGCCGCCGGGGGTCGCGGGCTACGCGGAGGTCTGGAACCGCCTGGCGGACGCCGGGAGCCGGGTGGTCGTGATCAAGGACGTTCCCAAACCCCGCACTCATCCGCTCGCCGCCGACTGCCTCAGCGTGCATTACGACGACCCGGCGTCGTGCGGCATGCCCCGCGACGAGGCGCTCGAGGGGCGCGACATCGTCGACCGCGCGCGGGTGCTCGCTCCACGCACCTTCGTGGTCGACATCACGGATCGGCTCTGCGACGAGACGGTGTGCCCCGCAGTGATCGGCAACGTCGTCGTCTACCGCGACACGAACCACCTCACCGACACGTTCGTCCGCACCTTGACACCGTTCATCGACGCACGTCTTCCGGAGGAGCTCGGCAGGTCGTAGACTCTGAACATGTTCAGTTCGGATGCCGCGGCGCCCCCCACCAAGAGCGAGCGCACCCGCGCGCACCTTCGAGAGATCGCCCTGAGGTCGTTCCGGGAGCGCGGCTACGACGGCACGACGATCCGCCTCATCGCGCAGGAGGCCGGCGTGTCGGTGGGGACCACGAACTACCACTTCGCGTCGAAGAACCACCTCGTCCAGGAGCTGTACCTCGACGTGCAGGAAGCGCATCGGGATGCCGCGCGGCCTCTGCTCGAGACGACCGACGACCTCGTCGATCGCCTCGGCATCGTCTATCGGACGGGGCTCGACCAGCTCACGCCCTACCATCCCCACGCACCGGAGTTCCTCTCGGCGGCGGTATCGCCGCGGTCCCCCATCAACCCGCTGTCCGAGGAGTCCGCCGCCGCCCTCGCGATCGTCGACGGCCTGTTCCGCGACGCCGTCGCGGGATCATCCGACAAGCTGCCCGCCGACTTCCGCGAAGCGCTGCCCTCGGTGTTCGTCCTCGGCCACCTGCTGCTCGCCCTGTTCTGGGTCTACGACCGGTCGCCCGGTCAGAAGCGCACGCGCGCGCTGCTGGACCAGGGGCTGAAGCTCCTCCGCCTCGCGCTCCCCCTCACCCGGGTCCCCGTTCTCCGCGCGCCGCTCCGGCAGCTGCTCGTACTCGTGGGCGAGGTGCGGGCATGAACGAGGCGAAGCAATCGCCCCGCACCGACGAAGAGCCGTTCGCCTTCACGCGCGACGAACTGTGGTCCGGCGCCGGATGGACGTGGGTCGCTTTCACTGCGCTGCTGCTCGTGATCACAGGAGCGGCGATGCTCTGGTCGACACTGGCAGAGCCCGCCACGCCGGGATGGGGCCCGCGAGCGGGTCTTCTCCTCGTCGTTCAGTTCTGGGTGCTCGTCATCGGCGGGAGCGTCTCGTTCGCCGTGATCATCGTGGCCCTGCCCCTCGCCATGCTCGTCGCTCGCGGCATGCGACGGATACGGAGCGTGCGCGTGCATCTGACCGTCTTCGCCGCGCTGGGAGCTTCGGTCGGGGTGCTCGTGCTCGGCGTCGGCGCGAGCGGGAACGTCGATCCCGCCGGATTCTTCTGGAACCCGATCCTGCTGCCCGCCACCCTGTCCATCACCACGACATCGGTCGCGTTCGGATGGCTGCGCGCGTCACGTCGGGCCCGGCGCGAACTGCGCACCGACGAGCCACGATCACCGCTCGGGCTCGAGCGCGCGTTCGACGGTGCGCGATCGCCCTACTGACGACGGGTGGTCGACCACTCCGTGAGGGCCGAGATCTCGTTCGTCTCGGGCCGGGCGACCGGGATCCGGGTTCCGAGCACCTGCGCGACGACGTCCTGCGCGATCTTCGCCGGCGTGAGCCCGGCATCTTCCATGATCTGCTCGCGCGAGGCGTGGTCGATGAACTCGTCGGGGACGCCCAGCTCGTCGACCGCCGTGTCGACGCCCGCCTCGCGAAGCACCTGACGCACGCGGGTGCCGACGCCGCCCACGCGGATGCCGTCCTCGATCGTGATGACCAGACGATGCGACGCCGCGAGCTGCACGATCGAGGGCTGAACGGGGATCGCCCAGCGCGGATCGACGACGGTCGCGCCGATGCCCTGCGCGCGCAGACGTTCGGCGACGTCGACGGCGAGATGCGCCATCGGTCCGATCCCGACGATGAGCACGTCCTCGGCATCCGATCGCACCAGCACGTCGACGCCGTCGTCGAGCCGCTCGATCGCGGGGAGATCCGGACTCACCGCACCCTTCGGGAACCGTACGACGGTCGGTGCGTCGGAGACCTCGACCGCCTCCTGCAGCTGCTCGCGCAAGCGCTCGGCGTCGCGGGGCACCGCGATCCGGATGTGCGGCACGAGCTGGAGCATCGCGAGGTCCCAGATGCCGTGGTGACTCGGCCCGTCGGGGCCGGTGACTCCTGCGCGGTCGAGGACGAACGTGACGCCCGCGCGGTGCAGCGCGACATCCATCAGCACCTGATCGAAGGCGCGGTTCATGAACGTGGCGTAGATCGCGACGACGGGATGCAGGCCGCCGAACGCGAGACCGGCCGCGGATGCGACGGCATGCTGCTCGGCGATGCCGACGTCGTAGACGCGGTCGGGGAATCGCTGCGCGAACGGAAGGAGACCCGTCGGCCGCAGCATCGCGGCCGTCATCGCGATGATGTCGTCTCGCCTCTCGCCCACCGACACGAGCTCGTCCGCGAAGACGTCCGTCCAGCCCTGCGCACCGGCGGAACCGCCGAGCGCCTCGCCCGACACGGGATCGATCTTCCCGACCGCGTGGAACTGGTCGGCCTCGTCGTCACGGGCGGGCTGATAGCCGCGGCCCTTCTCCGTGATCGCGTGGACGATCACCGGGGCGCCGTAGGCCTTGGCGAGCTCGAGGGTCTCGAGGAGGGTCGGCAGGTCGTGCCCGTCCACCGGGCCGAGGTATTTGATGTCGAGGTTCGAGTACAGCGCGGCGTTGTTCGTGAAGCGCGAGAGGAAGCCGTGCGTCCCGCCCCGCACTCCGCGGTACACGGCCCGGGCAGCGGGGCCGAGCTTTCGGAAGAGGTTGTCGGAGCCCTCGTGCAGGTTGCGGTAGGCGTCCGCCGTCCGCACCCGGTTGAGATAGCGGGCCATGCCGCCGATCGTCGGCGCGTACGAGCGCCCGTTGTCGTTGACCACGATCACCAGGTTGCGGTCGTTGTCGTCGGAGATGTTGTTGAGCGCCTCCCACGTCATGCCGCCCGTGAGCGACCCGTCGCCGACGACGGCGACGACGTGACGGTCCTTGCGACCGGTGCGGGTGAGCGCGCGCGACACGCCGTCCGCCCAGCTGAGCGAACTCGAGGCGTGCGACGACTCGACGACGTCGTGGGGGCTCTCGGAGCGCTGCGGATACCCGGCGAGGCCGCCGCGCGTGCGCAGGCCCGAGAAGTCCTGCCGACCCGTCAGCAGCTTGTGCACGTACGACTGGTGCCCCGTGTCGAAGATGACGGGGTCGTTCGGCGAGTCGAACACCCGGTGGATCGCGATCGTGAGCTCGACCACGCCCAGATTCGGCCCGAGGTGTCCGCCGGTCCGCGAGACGTTCTCGACGAGGAACTCACGGACCTCGGACGCGAGCTCGGAGAGCTGATCGACGCTCAGCGCGTCGAGATCACGGGGCTCGGAGATCGATGGCAGCAACGACATCCCGCGCTCCTTTCCCGCCCTGGAAGGGCCGTATCAGTCTATGCGCGAGACGGCGAAGGGGCCGGGCAGACCCGACCCCTTCGCAACGCACTCTCAGACGAGCGAACGCAGAACGTACTGCAGGATGCCGCCGTTGCGGTAGTAGTCCGCCTCACCGGGGGTGTCGATGCGCACGACCGCGTCGAACTCGACGGTCGCCTTGTCCGGCGCCGAGAACTCGCTCGGGGCGGCGGTGACACGCACGGTCTTCGGGGTCACGCCCTCGTTCAGCTGCTCGAGGCCCGCGATCGAGACGATCTCGGTGCCGTCGAGTCCGAGCGAGGCCCAGCTCTCACCGGCGGGGAACTGCAGCGGCACGACGCCCATGCCGATGAGGTTCGAGCGGTGGATGCGCTCGAAGCTCTCGGTGATGACCGCCTTGACTCCGAGGAGGCTCGTGCCCTTGGCCGCCCAGTCGCGCGACGAGCCGGAGCCGTACTCCTTGCCGCCGAAGATCACGAGCGGCGTGCCCTGCGCCTGGTAGTTCTGGCTCGCGTCGTAGATGAACGACTGCGGGCCGCCCTCCTGCGTGAAGTCGCGGGTGTAGCCGCCTTCGACCTCGACGCCGTCGTTGACCTCGCGCAGCAGCTGGTTCTTCAGACGGATGTTGGCGAACGTGCCGCGGATCATGACCTCGTGGTTGCCGCGTCGCGAGCCGAAGGAGTTGAAGTCCTTCTGGCGCACGCCGTGCTCCTCGAGGTACTTGGCCGCCGGCGTGCCGATCTTGATGTTTCCGGCCGGGCTGATGTGGTCGGTCGTGACCGAATCCAGGAGCGTGGCCATGACGCGGGCGCCCGTGATGTCGGTCACCGGGGTGAGCTCCATCGTCATGCCGTCGAAGTAGGGCGCCTTGCGCACGTACGTCGAGTTCTCGTCCCACTGGAAGATCGAGTCGTCCGGAGTGGGCAGGTTCTTCCAGCGGTCGTCGCCCTCGAACACGGTGGCGTACTGCTTGATGAACTGCTCGCGCGAGATCGACGAGTCGATCGTCGCCTGCACCTCGTCGGTCGACGGCCAGATGTCCTTGAGGAACACGTCGTTGCCGTCCTGGTCCTTGCCGAGGGCGTCCGTGTCGAAGTCGAAGTGCATCGACCCTGCCAGCGCGTAGGCCACCACGAGGGGCGGCGAGGCGAGGTAGTTCATCTTCACGTCGGGGCTGATGCGGCCCTCGAAGTTGCGGTTTCCGGACAGGACCGCCGTGACGGCGAGGTCGTGCTCGTTGACCGCGGCCGAGACTTCTTCGATCAGCGGACCGGAGTTGCCGATGCAGATCGTGCAGCCGTAGCCGACGGTGAAGAATCCGAGACCTTCGAGGCTCTTGTCGAGACCCGACTTCTCGTAGTAGTCGGTGACGACCTTCGAGCCCGGGCCGAGCGTCGTCTTGACCCACGGCTTCTGCTTCAGTCCCTTCGCGAGCGCGTTGCGGGCCAGGAGGCCCGCGGCGAGCATGACCGAGGGGTTGGACGTGTTCGTGCACGACGTGATGGCGGCGAGCGTCACCGCACCGTTGTCGAGGATGTACGACTCACCGTCGGGCGTCGTGACCTTGACGGGCTTGGATGCCGCGGCGGGCCCGCCGCTGGAGATGTGCACGACCCGCGTCTCGTCGTGCTCGTCGCCGGGTGCAGCGCCCGGGTCGGACGCGGGGAAGGAGTGCTTCGACTCGAGATCGACGATCGACTCGGAGGTCGTGGCGTCGGCGTAGTTGAGGATGTCCTGCTCGAACTGCGACTTCGCGTCGGACAGCAGGATGCGGTCCTGGGGACGCTTGGGTCCGGCGATGCTCGGGACGACCGTGGCGAGATCGAGCTCGAGGTACTCGCTGAACACCGGCTCGGTCTGCGGGTCGTGCCACAGCTTCTGGAGCTTCGCGTACTCCTCGACGAGGGCGACGGCCTGCTCGTCGCGGCCGGTCAGACGCAGGTAGTCCAGGGTCACGTCGTCGATGGGGAACATCGCGGCCGTCGAGCCGAACTCGGGGCTCATGTTGCCGATCGTGGCGCGGTTGGCCAGCGGGACGGACGCGACGCCCGCGCCGTAGAACTCGACGAACTTGCCGACGACGCCGTGCTTGCGCAGCTGCTCGGTGATCGTGAGGACGACGTCGGTCGCCGTGACGCCCGCGGGGATCTCGCCCGTGAGCTTGAAGCCGACGACGCGCGGGATGAGCATCGACACGGGCTGACCGAGCATCGCGGCCTCGGCCTCGATGCCGCCGACGCCCCAGCCGAGCACGCCCAGGCCGTTGACCATCGTGGTGTGCGAGTCGGTGCCGACGCACGTGTCGGGATAGGCCCGCAGGACGCCGCCCACGGGGCGGTCGTAGATGACCTTGGCCAGGTGCTCGATGTTGACCTGGTGCACGATGCCGGTGCCCGGGGGGACGACCTTGAAGTCGTCGAAGGCGGTCTGGCCCCAGCGCAGGAACTGGTACCGCTCGCCGTTGCGCTCGTATTCGATCTCGACGTTGCGCTCGAGAGCGTTCTCCGAGCCGAAGAGGTCGGCGATCACCGAGTGGTCGATGACCATCTCGGCGGGCGAGAGCGGGTTGATCTTGTTGGGGTCGCCGCCGAGGGCGGTCACGGCCTCGCGCATGGTGGCGAGGTCGACGATGCAGGGGACGCCCGTGAAGTCCTGCATCACCACGCGCGCGGGGGTGAACTGGATCTCGGTGTCGGGGTCGGCCGTGGGCACCCACGAACCGAGCGCCTCGATCTGCTCTTTGGTGACGTTGGCACCGTCTTCGGTGCGCAGCAGGTTCTCGAGCAGGACCTTGAGGCTGAAGGGGAGCTTCTCGTGACCGGCGACCGTGTCGATCCGGAAGACCTCGTAGTCGGTCGAGCCGACGGTGAGGGTGTCTTTCGACCCGAAGCTGTTCACTGCTGACATGTCGTCTCCCTTGCTGACCTACTGCCAATACTCGCGGCCGATCCCGCCGACTGCTAGCAAGGCAAGCCTAAGACCGCTGAGTCGAAAAGTATCTTGATATCAAGATACTTTAGCA
>JBEVLS010000047.1:0-6069 GCA_040509015.1 Microbacterium sp. | reverse complement strand
CTCGACGCGACCGGCCGAGTCCATGATGCGCTGCTTGCCCGTGTAGAACGGGTGCGAGGCCGACGAGATCTCGACGTCGATGACGGGGTACTCGACGCCGTCGAGCTCGATCGTCTTGTCGCTGGACACCGTCGAACGGGTGAGGAAGGTCTCGCCCGAACCGAGGTCGCGGAACACGACGTCCTTGTACGTGGGGTGGATGTCAGTCTTCATGATGGTCCCTAACCAGTGATTGCCCTGGATTGTGCCAGGACGGGAAAGTCTGAGGTGCGAGCGCACCAACAGACGAGTCTACCAGTCCGCGAGCGGCCTCACGAACCGGAGGCCGCGCGGGCGGCGAATCGGCCGTCCGCCTCGGTGAGGACGATCGGAACCCCGAACGTCTCGGTGAGGTTCTGCTCGGTCAGTGTGGTCGCGATGGGGCCCGCCGCGACCGCGCGTCCTTCGCGGAGCAGGAGCACGTGGGTGAACCCGACCGGGATCTCCTCGACGTGGTGCGTGACCATGATCATCGCCGGCGTCGACGGGGCCTGCGCGTACCCGCTCAGGAGGACCAGCAGCTCTTCGCGCGCTCCCAGGTCGAGACTCGCCGTCGGCTCGTCGAGCAGCAGCAGCTCGGGGTCGGTCATGACCGCGCGGGCGATCTGCACGCGCTTCTGCTCGCCGTCGCTCAGCGTGCCGAAGGTGCGGTCGGCGAGGTGGTCGAGCTTCCACTCGGCCAGCACGCGAAGGGCACGGCGCTCGTCGATGTCCTCGTAGTCCTCGCGCCAGCGGCCGAGCACCGAGTACGCGGCCGTCAGCACGACATCGAGCACCGTCTCCTCCGGAGGAACACGGCGCGCCATCGCGGACGAGGCGAAGCCGATGCGCGGACGCAGGTCGAACACGTCGGTGCGGCCGAGGCGCTCCCCCAGGATCGTGACGACGCCGGAGGTCGGGTGCAGCAGCGTGTCGGCCAGCTGGAGAACGGTGGTCTTGCCCGCCCCGTTGGGACCGAGCACGACCCAGCGCTCATCGTCTCCGACCGTCCAGTCGAGGTGGTCGACGATGTCCCGGGCGTTTCGGCGGACGACGACGTCGGAGAACTCGAGCACCTGCGGCATGGTTCCCAGCCTAACGGCCCGAACGGCTGACCTCCGCGTAGAGCGCCTCGGTCTGCTCGGCGATCCGTCCCCAGCTGAAGTCGTCGGCCGCCCGCCGGCGCCCCGCGGCGCCGTAGGCCGCGGCAGCTGCCGGGTCGCTCACGACCTCGGTGAGCACGCGGGCCAGATCCGCGACGAATCTCTCCGGATCGGTGGGCGTGCCGGTGCCGTCCTGCACCTGCTCGATCGGCACGCGGCGTCCCGTGACCCCGTCGACCACGACTTCGGGGATGCCGCCGGTGGCGGTGCCGACGACGGCGGCACCGCACGCCATGGCCTCGAGGTTGACGATGCCGAGGGGCTCGTACACCGAGGGGCACACGAACGTCGTCGCGGCGGTCAGGATCGTGCACAGCTCGCGCCGCGACAGCATGCGGTCGATCCAGACGACCCCGTCGCGCGTCTGCTGGAGCGAGCGGACGAGTCCCTCCACCTCCGCCATGATCTGCGGGGTGTCGGGAGCGCCGGCGCAGAGGATGACCTGCACGTCGGGGGGCAGGATCTCCGCGGCGCGTAGGAAGTACGGAAGACCCTTCTGACGCGAGATGCGGCCGACGAAGACCACCGACGGCCGCGACGCGTCGACGCCGAGCTCGGCGAGCAGCTCGGGGTCGTCGACGGGATGCCACGCCTCGGTGTCGATTCCGTTGTAGACGACGTGCACCTTGGCGGGGTCCAGGGCCGGGTAGCTGCGCAGGATGTCCTCGCGCATGCCGCCGCTGACGGCGATGACGGCCGCGGCACCCTCGTATGCCGTCTTCTCGATGAAGCTCGACACCGCGTAGCCGCCGCCGAGCTGCTCCGCCTTCCAGGGGCGCAGGGGCTCGAGCGAGTGGGCTGTCACGATGTGCGGGATCCCGTGGAGCAGGGACGCCAGATGCCCCGCGAAGTTCGCGTACCAGGTATGGCTGTGCACGACGTCGGCGCCGGCGATGTCGGACACGATCTCGAGGTCGGTGCCGAGCGTCTGCACAGCGCCGTTGGCAGTGGCGAGCTCGGCGGGCACGCCGTACGACGTGGTGCCCGGCTCGTCGCGGTCGGCGCCGAACGCCCGCACCTCGACGTCGATCGACGTGCGCAGCGCCTTGACGAGTTCGGTGACGTGGACACCCGCTCCGCCGTAGATCTCGGGCGGATATTCCTTGGTGACGATGTCGACGCGCATGGCTCGCAACTTAGTACACGAGACGCGCCGGTGATAGCCGCTACCTGTTCCGCGGGAGCGGCCCTAGGGTGGTGCCATGCCTGCAGCGCCGAAGGTCTTCGGAATCATCCTCGCGGGGGGCGAGGGCAAGCGTCTCATGCCGCTCACAGCGGATCGTGCGAAGCCAGCCGTCCCCTTCGGAGGCCAGTATCGACTCATCGATTTCGCCATCTCGAATCTCATCAATTCGGGGTTGCGGCAGATCGTCGTCCTGACCCAGTACAAGTCGCACAGCCTCGACCGCCACATCTCGCAGAACTGGCGCATGTCGCCGATGCTCGACTCCTATGTCGCGTCGGTGCCGGCGCAGCAGCGCCTGGGCAAGCGCTGGTTCTCGGGGTCCGCGGACGCGATCCTGCAGAGTCTCAACCTGATCACGGACGAGAAGCCCGACATCGTCATCGTCATCGGCGCCGACCACGTCTACCGGATGGACTTCCGGCAGATGCTGGCCGCGCACATCGATTCGGGTGCGCGGGCGACCGTCGCCGGCATCCGCCAGCCGATCGATCTCGCCAATCAGTTCGGCGTCATCGACGTCGAGCCCGACGGCCCCACGCGCATCCGCGACTTCCTCGAGAAGCCGCAGAACCCCACCGGCCTGAGCGATTCGCCGCACGAAGTGCTCGCGTCGATGGGCAACTACATCTTCGACACCGATGCGCTGATCGAGGCTGTCGAGTCCGACGGCGAGCTGCCGACGTCCAACCACGACATGGGCGGCGACATCGTGCCCTATTTCGTGGGGCGCGGCGAAGCCGGCGTGTACGACATGAAGCGCAACGACGTTCCGGGGTCGACCGACCGAGACCGGTACTACTGGCGCGACGTCGGGACGATCGATTCGTTCTTCGACGCGCACCAGGACCTCATCTCGACCCTGCCGCTCTTCAACCTCTACAACGTGGACTGGCCCATCCACTCGCAGGCGGTGAACTCGCCGCCGGCGAAGTTCGTGCGCGACGGTGTCGGGCGCATCGGCAACGCGATCGACTCGGTCGTCTCGCTCGGGTCGGTGCTGTCGGGCACCCATCTCGAGCGCAGCGTCGTGGGTCCGTGGACGCTGGCCGGCGGTGGTTCGACGATCACGGATGCCGTGCTGTTCGACCACGTCGTGGTGGGCTCGGGGGCACGCATCCATCGGGCGATCCTCGACAAGAACGTCGTGCTCGACGACGGCGCGACCGTGGGCGTGGATCGCGAGCGTGACCTCGCGCGCGGATTCACGGTCACCGATTCGGGCATCACGATCGTCGGCAAGGGCGTCCGCGTCGGGCGCTGAGTCCGGTCGGCACTAGCGTGGAGGGATGCTCCCGGCGCGCTTCCTCGTCGTCCTCGACGCCGATTCCACCCTGATCCGCAACGAGGTCATCGAGCTGATCGCCGACGAGGCCGGCCGCGGCCCGGAAGTGGCGGCGGCGACCGAAGCGGCGATGCGCGGAGAGGTCGACTTCGCGACGAGCCTGCGATCACGCGTCGAGACACTTCGGGGAGTGCCGGTGGCAGCGTTCGAGCGCGTTCTGGCCCGCATCGAACCCACTCCCGGCGTCCGTGAGCTCACGGAGGCCGTGCACGAGCGCGGCGGTCGCGTCGCCGTCGTGTCGGGCGGCTTCCACGAGCTCCTCGACACGGTCGCCCCGTCCCTCGGCGTGGATGTCTGGAGCGCCAATCGGCTGGCCGTGTCGGACGACGCGCTCACGGGCGAGGTCTCGGGCCCGATCATCGACGCCGAGGGCAAGGCCGAAGCGCTCCGCGCGTGGGCGGCGGAGGCCCGGATCCCGATGTCGCGGACGATCGCGATCGGCGACGGCGCCAATGATCTGCGCATGATGGCGGCCGCCGGGCTCGGTGTGGCGTTCAACGCGAAGCCTGCCGTCCGCCGGCAGGCCGACCTCGTGATCGGTGCGGTGGACCTGCGGGAAGTGATCGCGCTCCTCCCCTGATGCGTGTCGGCGGCCCGCGCTAGCGTCGGGTCATGGACATCATCCTCGTTCCCGGTCTCTGGCTCGACGCGTCCTCGTGGGGTGAGGTCGTCCCGGCTCTCGAAGCCGCGGGCCACCGCGTGCGGCCGCTCACGATGCCCGGAACCGGCGCTCCGGCATCCGAGTCGGCCGACGTCGGAATCGCGGAGTGGGTCGAGGCGGTGGTGGCCGAGCTCGACGGCACCGACTCCCCCGTCGTGCTCGTCGGCCACAGCGGCGGCGGCAACGTCGTGTGGGGCGCGGCCGACGCGCGCCCCGATCACGTCGCCAGGGTGATCTTCGTCGACACCGTCCCCCCTCCGGAGGGCGGTCAGATCTCTGAGTTCGAGGTCGTCGACGGCGTCATCCCGTTCCCGGGTTGGTCCTTCTTCGACGACGAGGACGTCGCCGATCTCGACGAGGCGACCCGCGCGCGCACGGCGCCGCTCACGTCCGCCGTGCCGGCACGTGTGCCCACGGATCCGATCGCGCTGTCAGGGGGCGGCCGTCACGCCGTGCCCGTCACGATCCTCTCGGGCGGGATGGACGAGGCGGCCTTCCGCGACGTCATCACGCGATGGGGGCCGTACGCCGCCGAGTTCGCGGCCATCGACGACGCCGAGGTCGTGCGGCTGGGCACCGGGCATTGGCCGCAGTTCTCGAAGCCGCGAGAGCTCGCCGAGGCGATCCTGGCCGCTGTACGTCAGTGACCCATGCCGAGGCCGCCGTCGACGGGGATGACGGCGCCCGAGATGTAGGCGGCATCGTCGGACGCGAGCCACGTCACGACACCTGCCACCTCGTCCGCGGTCGCGAAGCGACCGGCGGGGATGTTCTTCTTGTACTCGGCCTGCGTCTCGTCGGGCAGCTCGGCCGTCATGTCGGTTTCGATGAAGCCCGGCGCGACGACGTTGGCGGTGATGCCGCGGGCGCCCAGCTCGCGGGTCAGCGACCGTGCGAAGCCGACGAGGCCGCTCTTGGACGACGAGTAGTTGATCTGGCCGGCCGAGCCGTAGAGTCCGACGACGGACGAGATGAGGATCACCCGGCCCCAGCGTGCGCGCAGCATCCCCTTCGACGCCCGCTTCACGACGCGGAAAGAGCCGCCGAGGTTCGTCGACACGACCGAGTCGAAGTCGTCCTCCGACATGCGCAGGAGCAGCGTGTCCTTGGTGATGCCGGCGTTGGCGACGACGATCTCGACAGGGCCGAGCTCTCGCTCGACCTCGCTGAACGCGGCGTCCACCGCCGCGGCGTCCGTCACGTCGGCGCGCACGGTGAGCGTTCCGGCCGGGCCTTCGCCGGATCGCGCGGTGACGGCGACCCGATACCCGTCGCGCACGAACCGCTCGGCGATGGATCGGCCGATTCCGCGGTTTCCTCCGGTGACGAGGACGACGCGATCAGTGGACATGCAAGGCTCCCGACGGGTGACGACGAATACGTGTCCAGCCTATCCGCGGCGGTTTGACACGCCGACTCCGGCGCTGGGACTCTTGAGGCAGCAACGACGAAAGGCGCACGAGTGAGCACTCCGGACAACCCTTCCACCGACGAACCGACCGGCGACGCGGGGTCCGCCCCGGCGGACGCTCCTCCTGCCTACACGCCTCCTCCCGCGTACACCGCTCCCCCGACCTACACGCCGCCGCCCGCGTACGAGCAGGCGCCGTCCCCCGAGGCGCCCGCCGCCTCGGCGCCGGAGACCGCCCCGGCGGCACCCGGGGCATACCCGCCGCCGTACGGCGCCGCGCCGCAGGCT
>JBEVLS010000046.1:0-3057 GCA_040509015.1 Microbacterium sp. | reverse complement strand
CTGCCCGCCGACGTCGTGGACAAGCTCGCGGAATCCGAGACGTTCAACCAGGGCTTCGCCACGAGCGAGTACCTCGCCGCCTCGTGGCTCGACCAGGCATGGCACTCGCTGTCGTCCGCCGACGCCGCGGCCGACATCGACGTCGTCGCGTTCGAAGCGGCCGCCCTCGCCGACATCGGCCTCGACAACCCCGTGGTTCCGACGCGCTACTCGTCGACCTACTTCGCCCACATCTTCTCGGGCGGCTACAGTGCGGGCTACTACTCCTACATCTGGAGCGAGGTGCTCGACGCCGACACCGTCGAGTGGTTCCGCGACAACGGGGGCCTCACCCGCGAGAACGGAGAACGGTTCCGCGAGCGTCTGCTCGGCGTCGGCGGGTCGAAGGATCCACTCGAGGCCTACCGCGATTTCCGGGGCAGGGATGCCGCCATCGAGCCGCTGCTGAAGCGCCGCGGCCTCGCGGACTGAGCCTCAGAGCGCGCCGATCCCCCGCGCGAACGCGCGCGTGCGCTCCGCCATCGCCGCGGGCACCTCTGCGACGGTGAAGTGCCCGCCCTCGGCGAGACGCTCGAAGACACGCAGGTCGCGGTAGAACTCGCGTGCGAGAGATTCCGGGTAGTCCCCCTCGTGCCGCTGGATGAACACGGCCGCGGGCACGATGGTCGGCGGGATCTCGGCCGGTTGGTCGGCGCCCTCGTAGTAGGGGCGGAACGAGGATCCGATGCTCTGCGTCACCCAGTAGATCGTCGCTTCGGTGAGCAGCCTCTCGCGCGAGATGCGGACCTCCACCTGCCGCGGATCGTCCTCGGGCGTGTCGCTCCATTCGACGATCTTCTCGACGAGCCAGGCGAGCAGACCCGCCGGCGAATCGTTGAGTCCGACGGCGAGCGTGTCGGGCCTGGTCGCCTGGATGTGGCCGTAGCCCCCGTGGGTGCCGTGATCGGCGGCGATCCGAGCGAAGAACGCCACCTCTGCGGCATCCGTCAGCGCTTCGCGCTCGGGGCCGGACGGAAAGTGCGCGTGCGTTGCGACGATGCCGAGCACGGCGTCGGGGTGCGAGGACGCGAGCAGGTCGTTCACGTTGGCAGAGACGTCTTCGCCGTAGGTGAGATAGCGGTCGTAGCCGAGGACCTCGGTCATCAGCGCGTGCATCGTGGCGGCCACGCGCGTCTCGCTCATCTCACCGTCGGCGTACGCGCTCGAGAAGCCGAAGCCGGGCAGGCTCGGCACGACCACGTCGAAATCCGGGAGCAGATCGGCGAACTCGAGCTGCAGCGCGAACGTGTGGGGCCACCCGTGCATGACGAGCAGAGCAGGCGCGTCGGGCCGGTCGGAGCGGAGGTGCACGAAATGGACCTCCGCGCCGTCGATCGCGGCGAGGAACTGCGGGTGCGCGTTGAGCCATCGCTCGCGGTCGCGCCAGCCCAGCTCGCGCCAGGAACCCACGAGGTCGGTGAGGTAGTCGGCCGACAGGCCCGACCACGGCTTGCGCGGCGAGTCGGGCAGCAGGCGCGCGTGAGCGAGTCGGCGGTCGAGGTCCGCGAGGACGTCGTCTGGCACCTGGATCGTGAACGGACGGATGCGGGTCATACCCAGAAGGTACGACCGGCCTCTGACACGGTCAGGCGGTCTTGCGCTTCTCTCGGAGGATCAGCGTGGGCGCGGCGCCCTCTTCGACACAGGCGCGCGTGATGACGACCTTGTCGACGTCGTCGCTCGACGGGATCTCGAACATGATGGGGCCGAGCACGTCTTCGAGGATCGCGCGCAGACCGCGCGCACCCGTCTTGCGCTCGACGGCGAGATCGGCGATCGCCTCGAGGGCCTCGACATCGAACTCGAGCGTCGCGTCATCGAGTTCGAACATGCGCTGGTACTGCTTGACCAGGGCGTTCTTCGGGCCGGTGAGGATTTCCATCAACGCGGCCTGATCGAGGGGCGAGACGGACGCGACGACGGGCAGACGCCCGATGAACTCGGGGATCAGGCCGAACTTGTGGAGGTCTTCGGGCTTGACCTCGCTGAACAGGCTCATGTCGTCGCCCTTGGTGTGCAGCGGGGCGCCGAAGCCGATGCCGTGCTTGCCCACGCGGGCCGAGATGATGTCTTCGAGGCCCGCGAAAGCACCCGCGACGATGAACAGCACGTTCGTCGTGTCGATCTGGATGAACTCCTGGTGCGGGTGCTTGCGTCCGCCCTGCGGCGGGACCGACGCGACCGTGCCCTCGAGGATCTTCAGCAGAGCCTGCTGCACGCCCTCGCCCGACACATCCCGCGTGATCGAGGGGTTCTCGGCCTTGCGGGCGATCTTGTCGACCTCGTCGATGTAGATGATGCCCGTCTCGGCGCGCTTGGTGTCGAAATCGGCGGCCTGAAGGAGCTTGAGAAGGATGTTCTCGACGTCTTCGCCGACGTAGCCGGCCTCGGTCAGGGCCGTGGCGTCAGCGACGGCGAACGGCACGTTGAGTCGCTTGGCCAGCGTCTGCGCCAGATACGTCTTGCCGGTGCCCGTCGGGCCGAGGATGAGGATGTTGCTCTTGGCGATCTCGACCTCGTCGGCACGCTGCTCGGCCGACTGGATCGTGCCGTGCGCGCGGACGCGCTTGTAATGGTTGTAGACCGCGACCGAGAGCGCGCGCTTGGCGGCCTCCTGACCGACGACGTACTCCTCGAGGAACGCGAAGATCTCGCGCGGCTTCGGCAGATCGAAGTCCGACACGACGCCCGAGGACGACTCGGCCATGCGCTCTTCGATGATCTCGTTGCACAGCTCGACGCATTCGTCGCAGATGTAGACCCCGGGTCCTGCGATGAGCTGCTGGACCTGCTTCTGGCTCTTTCCGCAGAAGGAGCACTTGAACAGGTCGGCGCTCTCACCGATGCGTGCCATCAGGCTCCTCCTCGAAGCGGCGCCGGAATCCTCCCGGCTGCTGTCCTCAGAGCCTAACCGCTCGCGGCGACATGGGTCGGGATTGCGACGCGCGCGGTCGCCGGTCCGCTCTGGGCGGATCGGTGCCACCGCGAACGACAACGCCCCGCCGCCCGATGGTCGGG
>JBEVLS010000045.1:0-3186 GCA_040509015.1 Microbacterium sp. | reverse complement strand
GAGGGAGTATCCGGCGCCGCCGATCGCGCGGCTCCTCGGCTTCGACATCATCGAGGTGTCGGAGGGCGAGGCGATCTTCGAGTGCGCGCCGGGGGAGCACCACTACAACCCGCTCGGCGTGGTGCACGGCGGCCTCGCGTGCACGCTGCTCGACACCGTCGTGGGCTGCGCGGCGCATTCGACGCTGTCTCAGGGCGTCGGCTACACCTCGATCGACCTGCAGGTGAGCTACCTGCGGCCGATCACCTCGACGAGCGGCACGCTGCGTGCGATCGGCCGGGTCGTCAAGGGCGGGCAGCGCGTGATCTTCGCGGAGGGCGTCGTGGAGGATGCCGCGGGCCGCGCGCTCGCGACGGCGACGAGCTCGCTGCTCGTGCTGCAGCGCTGAAGCACGGTCAGCCGTTTCGTCTCGCTTCGCTCGCTCAACGACCGGGGCGTGCGATCAGAGGTTGATCATGTGGCCCGCGAGGCCGTGGAAGGCCTCCTGCACGGCTTCCGACAGCGTCGGGTGCGTGTGCACGTTGCGGGCGGCCTCGAGAGCCGTGAGGTCCCACTTCTGCGCGAGCGTGAGCTCGGGGAGGAGCTCGGAGACGTCGGGGCCGATGAGGTGGCCGCCGAGCAGCTCGAGGTGCTCGCCGTCGGCGATGAGCTTGACGAAGCCGACGGGCTCGCCGAGGCCGTTCGCCTTGCCGTTCGCCGAGAAGGGGAACTTCGAGACCTTGACGTCGTAGCCGGCGTCGCGCGCCTGCTGCTCGGTGAGACCGAACGAGGCGACCTGGGGCGAGCAGAACGTCGCGCGGGGCATCATGCGGTAGTCGCCGAGGGTCATCGTCTCGGCCTTCGCGATGGTCTCCGCGGCGACGACGGCCTGGGCCTCGGCGACGTGCGCGAGCTGGAGCTTGGCGGTGACGTCGCCGATCGCGTAGATGTGCGGGACCGACGTGTGCATGTAGTCGTCGATCTCGATCGCGCCGCGGTCGGTGAGCTTCACGCCGGTCTTGTCGAGACCGTAGCCCTCGACGCGGGCGGCGAAGCCGATCGACATCAGCACCTTGTCGGCCTCGATCGATCCCTGCGAACCGTCCTTGGCGGTGTAGGTGACGGTGACCTTGTCGCCCGAGTCGACGACCGTCTCGACCTTGGTCGAGGTCAGGATGTCGACGCCGTAGCCCTTGTACTGCTTGGCGATCTCTTTCGACACGTCCGCGTCCTCGTTGGGCAGGGCCCGGTCGAGGAACTCGATGATCGTGACTTTGACGCCGTAGTTCGTCAGCACGTAGGCGAACTCCATGCCGATCGCGCCGGCGCCGACGATGACGATCGAGCCGGGCAGGTCGCGCGTCATGATCTGCTCTTCGTAGGTCACGACGTTGTCGCTCAGGGTCACGCCGGGGAGCAGCCGCACGGTGGAGCCGGTCGCGATGATCGCGTTGTCGAACGTGACGGTCTCGGTGGCCCCGTCGGCCTTCGTGACGACGATCGTGTTCGCGTCGGTGAACGCGCCACGCCCCTCGTACTCGGTGACCTTGTTCTTCTTCATCAGGTAGTGGATGCCCTTGACGTGCGTGTCGGCGACCTTGCGGCTGCGATCCCACGCCACGCCGAAGTCGAAGTTCACGTCGCCCGAGATGCCGAACAGATCGGCCTTGTGGAGGACCTGGTGGGCGAGGTCGGCGTTCTTGAGGAGAGCCTTCGAGGGGATGCAGCCCACGTTGAGGCACACACCGCCCCAGTACTTCTCTTCGATGATCGCGACCGAGAGTCCGAGCTGTGCGCTTCGCACGGCCGCGACGTACCCGCCGGGGCCGGCGCCGAGGATGACGACGTCGTAGTGAGGCATGCCTCCAGCCTATCGTTCGGAGGGGGCGTCGGATTCGGCGTCGGGCGCCGTCGGAGCGGCATCCGCGAGCGCCTTCCGGCGGCGCGCGCGCGAGACCAGCAGGTAGAGCACCGCGCCCCCGACGGCGGCGAAGACGAGCAGCCCGATGACCCACGGCCACACGTCGCCGAAGGTCGAGTCCTCGTCGGCCGGCGGGGCCGAGGGCTCCGCGGTCGGCGTCGGCTCGGTCGTCTCGCTCGGCGACGGCGTGGCCGTCGGGGTGGGGGAGGAGGTCTCGGTGGGCGTCGGCTCGGGAGCCGCCGTCGCCGTGAAGGCGAACTGGCCCGAGATGGGGTGCCCGTCGCTGGAGACCACCTTCCACAGCACGGTGATCGCGCCCGATCCGTCGCCCTCGAGGGGCACGGTCAGGGTCGTGCCGTCGGCGACCGGCGTGCCCGCCAGCTGGGTGCCTGCGGCATCCGTCACCTGCACCTCGGAGGCGCCTTCGTCCGCGGCGATCACGGCGCTGAAGGTGAGGACGAGTTCGGCGGGAAGGCCTTCGACGGTGCTGTCGGCGGCAGGCGTGGAGCCGAGCAGCTGATCGTGAGCGGCTGCCGGGGACGCGGTCGCGACGAGCGCGACCGCGGCGAGCAGGAGGGCCGCGGCGAGGGCGAGGAGACGGCGGGGGACTGTGTGAATTCCTTGTGACATCACGAGCACGAGCCTATCCGGGCCTTCATGTGCGCGCCCTGCAGGCCTACCATGGCGGCAGGCGGGCGGTCCTGCCCGTCACCCTATGAAAGAGGTGCGGGATGGATTCCATGATGATGGGCGCGATGTCGAAGGACATGATGTCGATGCCCGGCATGGACGCGGTCGACATGTCGATCATGCAGGCCTGTATGGACGCGTGCTCGGCCTGCGAGCAGGCGTGCACGATCTGCTCGACGCAGGGCATGGACTGCGCTCCGGCGTGCATGAACTGCGCCGACATGTGCAACACGATGATGCGCGCCATGCTGCGGATGCAGGGCATGACCCCGGCCGCGATGATGGCGATGCTCGACGCGTGCATCGCGATGTGCCAGGTCTGCATGGACGAGTGCATGGAGCACGCCGACATGAGCGACGTCTGCCGGATGTGCGCTCAGTCGTGCAAGGCGTGCATGGACGCCTGCATGGCGATGAAGGACGCCATGATGCCGATGCCGGCCTGATCAGCCCCGCAGGCAGTTGAACTGGTCGCGTCCGACGGCCAGCACGTCGTAGCGCGCGTGCAGGGCGATCGGCGCGCCGACCGCGACGGCCGCCGCGGCGCCCGAACCGCTCCACAGAGCGATCAGGTCGCCGTCGAGGGTGCGCACCGA
>JBEVLS010000044.1:0-8981 GCA_040509015.1 Microbacterium sp. | reverse complement strand
GCCGACGGCCCGGGACTCGTGATCACGGCGCCGACCCACGTCATCTCCAAGCGCGGCGACACGCTCAACCGTCCGGTGCTGACCACGACGCTCTCGTCCCCGATGGAGGGTGTCGTGCGGGTGCGGATCGCGCACCACGAGGGCGGCTCGTGGCACGGCGGGTTCGAGCTCAGCGGCGCCGTCTCCGGCGGGGCCGGCGCGGCATCCGTCACCGGGTCCGGGGGCGTGCTCGCGACCGGGCCCCTCACCGCACGGATCACGGCGGGCGCACCGTGGAGTCTCTCGTTCGAGGTCGACGGCCGCCGCGTCACGGGCAGCGGTGCACGCTCGCAGGCGTACGTGCAGCTCACCGACGACGCGCAGGTCGACCCGGGCGTCGTCGGCAATGCCAGGGCCGGCACGGCGGCGCCGCGCCCTCACACGTATGTGCACGAGCAGCTCGACCTCGGGGTGGGCGAGCTGATCTACGGCCTGGGGGAGCGCTTCGGTCCGCTCGTGAAGAACGGGCAGACCGTCGACGTCTGGAACGCCGACGGCGGCACGTCCAGCGAGCAGGCCTACAAGAACGTCCCGTTCCACCTGTCGAACCGCGGCTACGGCGTGCTCGTCAACGATCCCGGTCACGTGTCGTACGAGATCGGCTCCGAGGCGGTGGAGCGCGTGCAGTTCTCGGTCGCGGGCGAAGTGCTCGAGTACTTCGTGCTCGCGGGCCCCACGCCCAAGGACGTGCTCTCGCGCTACACCGCGCTCACGGGGCGCCCGCCCGTCGTGCCTGCCTGGTCGTACGGACTGTGGCTGTCGACGTCGTTCACGACGGACTACGACGAGCAGACCGTGACGTCGTTCATCGACGAGATGGCCGCCCGCGAGCTCCCGGTGTCGGTGTTCCACTTCGACTGCTTCTGGATGCGCGAGTTCAACTGGTGCGACTTCGAGTGGGATCCGCGCACGTTCCCCGATCCGGACGGCATGCTCGCGCGGCTGCACGAGAAGGACCTCCGCGTGAGCGTCTGGATCAACCCCTACATCGCTCAGCGCTCGCCGCTGTTCCGCGAGGCGGCCGATCAGGGCTTCCTCGTCAGGCGCCCCGACGGGTCTGTCTGGCAGTGGGACCTCTGGCAAGCGGGGATGGGCCTGGTCGACTTCACGAACCCGGATGCCACCGCCTGGTACCAGTCGCATCTGCGGCGCCTCGTCGACCAGGGCGTCGACTGCTTCAAGACCGACTTCGGCGAGCGGATCCCGCTCGAGGTCGACTACTTCGACGGCTCCGACCCGTCGCGCATGCACAACCTCTACACCCAGCTGTACAACAAGGCCGTGCACGACGTGCTGGTCGAGACGCGCGGCGAGGGCGACGCGGTGCTGTTCGCCCGCTCGGCCACCGCGGGCGGCCAGTCCATGCCCGTCCACTGGGGCGGCGATTCGACGTCGACGTACGTGTCGATGGCCGAGACCCTGCGCGGCGGTCTGTCGCTCGCCCTCACCGGCTTCGCGTTCTGGAGCCACGACATCGGCGGCTTCGAAGGCACGCCGGATGCCGGTGTCTACAAGCGCTGGACGGCGTTCGGCCTGCTGGGCTCGCACTCGCGCTTCCACGGCTCGCAGTCGTACCGGGTGCCGTGGATGTTCGACGACGAAGCCGTCGAGGTCACGCGCGTCTTCACGCACCTGAAGATGCGGCTGATGCCGTATCTGTACGGCGTCGGGCTGGAGGCCGCGGCATCCGGGGTCCCGCTCATGCGTCCGATGCAGCTCGAGTTCCCCGACGACCCCGCCGTCGCCTATCTCGACCGCCAGTACATGCTCGGGTCGGAACTGCTCGTCGCGCCGGTGTTCGCCGAATCGGGCGAGGTCGAGTTCTACCTCCCCGCCGGCACGTGGACCTCGCTCCTCACGGGCGAGACGGTCGCGGGCGGGCGCTGGGTGCGCGAGACGCACGGATACGACTCGCTGCCCCTCTATGCGCGGCCCGGCGCCGTGCTGCCGTGGGGTGCGCGCGTCGACCGCCCCGACTACGACTACCTCGAAGGCCTCGAGGTCCGCGTCTTCGCGGGCGGCGAAGGGCAGCGGGAGGTGGTCGTGACGACTCCGGAGGGCGCCTCGCAGACGTACCGCGTCGACCTGTCGGCGGTGACCGGATGAGGCGGTGCCTGCGTCGCTGGAGCCCGGTGCGCGCGAGCGGGGTTAGCCTGTCGGGGTGACTGAGCTTCGCTTCTCGCACGAGCCGGACGCCTCGCGCTACGCGCTGCACCGCGGCGACGACCTCGTCAGCGTCCTCGACTATCGCGACGACGGCCGCACCGTCGCGATGACGCGGGCGTACACCGTGCCGACGTTCCGCGGTCACGGCTACGCGGCCGTCGTCGTCGACCGCGCCGTCGCCGAACTCGAAGCCCGCGGCGACCGGGAGATCATCCCGACCTGCTGGTACGTCGCGGACTGGTTCGCGACGCACCCCGAGCGAGCGCGCATCGTCCGCAAGCGGTCGGCGTAGTCGGTGGACGTCGAAGCCGTCTTCACAGGGGTCGCCCTCGTCTTCGAGGGTCTCGGGGCGCTCGCCATGATCGTCGGCTTCATCATCGCGATCGTCCTCGGCTACCGCGCGCTGCGGCGCGGGGCGGGCGGATCGGCGGCCTTCCAGGTGCTGCGCACGACCCTCGGGTCGGCGATCCTGCTGGGGCTCGAAGTGCTCGTCGCGGCCGATCTGATCCGCACGATCACCTCGAAGCCGTCGCTCGAGGACGCCGCGATCCTGGGACTCATCGTCCTGATCAGGACGGTTCTGTCGATGTCGATCCAGATCGAGATCGAGGGCGTGCTCCCGTGGCGCCGGGCGCTGGTCACGAGCGGCGGACAACTGCTGGGCGAAGCCGTCGCCCGCGACCGCACGGCGTCGAAGGACACGAGCTCCTAACCTCGCCCTTCGGCCTTGTCAACGGGGTGACCCCCATCGTCCTCACCCGCGAGGCTGGAGACGACGAAAGGACACGCCATGGATCGCGATCTTCCCGAGGGCGTCATCGACGCCGACCCTCCCGGCGGCTGGGAGGGCGTCTCCGACGAGGAGTCCGCCCAGCAGAACGCCGAGGCCCAGGGCTCCCCTGAGCTGACGGATGACGCGACCCAGCGCGAGACCGAACTGCTGACGGATGCCGCGGTGGTCCCCGACGACCCGATCGCCGGCGAGCAGGTGCGCCAGGGAGCGGACCCCGATCTGGGCGTCGACCGAGGAGAAGAGCCGTGATGAGCACGACGGGCGACGAGTTCGAGCAGCCGGGCGGCGACCATCCTGCCCGCAATGACGACGCGACGACCACCGAGCCGGCCACTGCGCCCGGTGAGGTCGGAGCCGCGGACCCCGACCACCATGGCCAGGACGGCGGCCGCGACACCCTGACCGTGGGAGAGGCGCAGCGCGCCGCCGGTGACGCGGACACCCAGTCCCGCCCGGCCATGAGTCAGAACAACGCCTCGGATGCCGAGAAGGTGGACGGCATCATCGCGCAGACGCGCGTGGACGTGGCTCAGCTCGGTCATGAGCGGGTGGTGCAGGTGCTGCGCCAGCGCTTCGAGCAGACCGGCATCGAGGTCTCGGACGCCGACGTCGAAGACTACGCGCGGCGAGTGCTCGAGGGCTGAACCGCCGCGCTCAGGCTGTCGCGCAGGCGATGTCGCAGGCCGGTGCCCGCTCGATGCGGACGCCGATGGGTCGAGCCCACGCGGATCGAGTGCGTACGGCGACCACCGGGGCAGGCGGCATGGCGTCGACCTGACGATGGCGGATCGCGGCGATGATCGCGTTCTCACGAGCGCGGGTGCTGGCGTCGAAGCGGTACTGGTGTTCGGCGGCGGTGACGAGCGAGAGCATGGTTTCCTCCGTGGGTTCCGATGATTCGAACCTACGAGGGGCCTCCGACATTGCCGCCGGGCGTTCGGATGGCAGGAAAGACGGGGCGAGTGGCCGTCAGGGCCGCCCGCGGACGAACTCCCGGATCAGCCGGGCGGCGGGCGCGGCATCCCGGATCATCGTCTCGTGACCGTGCCCCGGGATCTCGACCAGACGCGCGTCGGGGATGTCGTCGGCGACCTGCGCGCACCACACCCGGGGTGAGACGTAGTCCTGCTCGCCGCGCAGCACCAGGGTCGGCGCCGCGACCCGCGGGAACGCGAGCTCGGGACGGTGTGCGAGCATCGCGCGCATCTTGCGACGCAGGTTCGGACCCGCCCGCAGGTACTCCCGCCCGCCGCGGAGGAGGACTCGGGGGCTCTCCACCGCGAGGTCCTGCGCCAGACGCAGGAGCTGGCGCGCCGCCGTCCTCTCGCGCGGGTTCACGGTCGGAGCGACGAGGACGACGCGATCGACGAGCCGCGGATGCCGCGCGGCCACCTCGACGGCGACCTGACTGCCCATCGAGTGCCCGAGCACCGTGACATCGCCGCGGAGCCGTTCGCGGATCAGGGCGGCGACGGTGTCGGCCATCCGCTCGATGGAGGGGGTGCGCGCCGGCTCGGGGGAATCGCCGTAGCCGGGCAGATCGACGACGACCGTGCGGATGCCCGGTCCGACGCGTTCGACGAGGTCGTCGAACACGCGGCGACCCATGCCGATCCCGTGGACGAGCAGAAGGGTGTGCGGACCGGCGCCGCGCTCCTCGACGATGAGGGTCGAGCCGTCGTGCCGGAAGGACGACGTCCGGCCGCGCGGGGACGCGGGGCGGTCGTCGACGGGCATGGCCACGACCCTAGCGGGCGGTTCCCGCCCACCGGTCGGCGAACCGCCCGGCGGCCTCCCGGGTCATGTCGGACACCCCGCCTACCGTGGTCGCATGCGCATCCTGCACACCTCGGACTGGCACATCGGCCGTTCGTTCCACGGGCACTCGACCCTCGAGGCGCTGTCGGGCGTGCTCGCGGCGCTCACGCAGCAGGTGCGCGACAACGAGGTCGACGTCGTCATCGTCGCGGGCGACGTCTTCGACTCGGCCGTCCCCGCCGCGGCGAGCTACACGCTCCTCTCCGACGCCCTCCGCGACCTCTCCGACGCCGGTGCCGCCGTCGTCGTCACGAGCGGCAACCACGACTCGGCGGCGCGACTCGGCTTCACGTCCTCGCTCCTGCGGGAGGGCGTCCACGTGGTGACCGACCCGCTCTCGGTGGGCGTCCCGATCACCGTCTCCGACGAGCACGGTCCCGTGCACATCTACGGCATCCCGTATCTCGAGCCGGGGATGGTGCGGCACCACTGGCCCGAGGCGACCCTGCGCACGCACGCGCAGACGCTCGACCACGCGATGGGGCTCATCCGCACAGACATGGCCGAGCGCGGCGGGCGATCCGTCGCGATCGCGCACTGCTTCGCGGCCGGCGTCAGCGCGACACCGCTCCTCGAGCGCGACATCCAGCAGGGTGGGCTCGACATCGTGCCGCTCTCGGTCTTCGACGGCCCGGACTACGTCGCCCTCGGCCACATCCACGGGCGCCAGCAGCTCGCGCCGCGCGTGCGCTACGCGGGAGCGCCTCTGCACTACAGCTTCGGCGAGGCCCGCAAGCCCCGCGGGTCGTGGCTGGTCGAACTCGACGCCGAGGGGCTGGGGTCGGTCGAGTGGCTCGACCTGCCGGTGCCGCGTCGCCTCGTGACGCTGCGGGGCGAGCTCGCCGACCTGCTGTCCGACCCCGCGCACGACGTCCACGTCGACGACTGGGTGTGCGCGGTCCTCACCGACCCGACGCCCCAGCTCGACCCGATGCGCAAGCTGCTCGGGCGCTTCCCGCACACCGCCAAGATCGAGGTCCAGCCGGTCGGCCGGCCCGCGGGCGACGCCCTCACCTACGCCGAGCGCATCGCCGACGCCGAGACCGACCACGAGCTGATCGACCGGTTCCTCGCCCACGTCCGCGCGGGGCGGGGCGCGAGCGATCGCGAGGCGCAGATCATCGACGAGATCATCTCGGCCGTGCGGGTCGAGGAGCTCACGGCGTGAAGATCCACCGGCTCGAGATCGAAGGATTCGGCCCCTTCCGCGAGCAGCAGGTCGTCGACTTCGACGCTGTGGCGCAAGACGGCGTGTTCCTCATCGCCGGCAAGACGGGCGCCGGCAAGTCGAGCATCCTCGACGCGATCTGCTTCGCCCTCTACGGCGACGTCCCCCGCTACGACGACGGCGACAGACGCCTGCGCAGCGATCATTCGTCCCTCGACGAGCCGACCCGCGTGATGCTCGAGTTCACGAACGGCCAGCAGCGCTGGCGGGTCGAGCGCGTGCCGTCGTACGAACGCCTGAAGAAGAGCGGCACGGGCACGACGGTGAGCGCCGCGCAGGCACGGCTGAGCGAACTCCGCGACGGCGAGTGGATCGATGTCGCCGCCCGCAGCGTCGACGTGGCCAACGAGCTCGCCGAGATCCTCCGGCTGACCAAGGCGCAGTTCCTCCAGGTCATCCTGCTCGCCCAGGGCCGGTTCCACGAGTTCCTGCACGCCAAGAACGACGACCGGCAGCGGCTGCTTCGCACCCTCTTCGGTTCGCACCGCTTCAGCGATTACGAGGCGGTGCTCGAGGCGCGACGCAAAGAGGTCGCCGAAAGCCTCGAGCTCGAGCGTCGCGCGCTCGTCCTGCAGCTCGAGACCGCCGAGCAGCTCATCGCCGACGCCGGCGGCGAGGTCGATCCCGATGCCGACCAGGACGCACGCCGCGCGGCCGTCAGCAGCGCGAGCCTGCGAGTGGCGCACGACAGCGAGATCGCGAGTGCCGACGAGGCGGCGCGGCGTGACGAGCACGAGGCCGCCGCGCAGGCGCGGGCGCTCATCGTGCAGCACCTCGACAAGCAGCAGCGCCGCGATCGTGCCCGCGCGGGTCTCGCCGCGCTGGAGGCGCGCACCGCCGAGATCGCCGCGGACCGACTCGCGCTCGAACGCGCGACCGACGCCGAGAGCCTGCGAGACCTCCTCGAGTCCGAGCGCCGCGTGTCGGCGTCGGCCGAGGCCGCGGCCCGCGGCGTCGACGAGGCACGGGCCGCGTGGACGACCGATGCCGAGGACGAGACCGATGCAGAGGCCCTCGATGCGCGCGTCGACGAGCTCGCCGGCATGCTCGCCGCCCTGGCTGACGCCCTCCTCATCGAACAGCGGCTCCCCGAGCTCGATGCGGCAGCGGCCCGGTCGGCCGCCGGCGTCGCAGAACTCGCCGCGCGGATCGAGAGTGCGCGCGAGGAGCGCGCGACGCTGCCCGACCGGATCCGGTCCCATGCGGAGCGGGCGGCGGCCGCCGCGGCACGCGCCGAGGGGCTGAGCGCTGCCGCGGCGCGCACGGCCGAGCGTCGCGCCCGGCGGGATGCGGCGCGCGAGGTCGCGGCGCACGCGGCAGAGGTCGAGGCCGCACAGCTCGCGGCACTCGGCGCCGGGCGTGCGCTGACCTCCGCCTCCGCGCATCTCGACGACCTGCGCGATCGCCGGTTCCGCGATCACGCGGGTGAACTCGCCGAGCTCCTCGTCCCCGGTGAGCCCTGCACCGTCTGCGGCGCCACCGAGCACCCTGCCCCGGCGCCTCGACGCGACGATCCGGTCACCTCCGACGACCTGGCGCTCGCCCAGTCCGCCAAAGATCGCGCCCTCGCCGCGGACGCGGCGGCGACCGACGCCCTGCGCGCCGCTCACGACCAGCACGCCGATGCGGTCGCTCGCGCGGGCGGGCTCGATCCGGCCACGGCAGAGGCCGAGCTCGCGTCGGCCGTCGCCGAGCAGCAAGCGGCCGAGGCCGCGGTCGTCGAGGCCGCTGCCGAGGAACGCGACCGCATCGCCGCGGTCGCTCTGCTCGACCAGTTCGACACCCGGCTCGCCGGGCTCGAGGCCGAGCGAACAGCCGCCGATCGCGAGCACGTCCGCGCGGTCGACGCTGCGGCGCTCGCCCGCGAGAACGTGCGCGAGGCGCAGGGCGACCACGAGTCCGTGGCGGCGCGCGCAGCCGCCGTGCGGCGCAGTCACGAGCGCGGGCGCGCGCTCTCGCAGGCCCTGCAGACCCTCGTCGAGCGTCGGACCGCAGCGCTGGCCGCCGTGGCGGCGGTCGATCAGCGCCTCGACACGTCGCCCTTCGCGGATCGTGCCGAGGTCGTGGCGGCCCTTCGAGACCCGGCGGTGCGGAGCGTGCTCGACTCCCGCATCCGCGAGTTCGACGCCGAGCTGACCAGTCACCGCAGTGCTCTCATGGAACTCGAGCTCGAGGCGCTCCCCGAAGAGCCGATCGACACGACCGCCGCCGAGACGCGACTGGCCGAGGCCACGGAGCGCTGGCGTGCGGCCGTCGATCGCGACGCGCGCATCCGCGGCTACGCCGCGCAGCTCGCGACCGCCGCCGCCGCCGCAGACGCGGTGCACGAGCTCATCGCCGAGAAGGCGACCGATGCGGCGATCCTCACCGAGCTCGCCAATGCGGTGGCAGGTCGAGCGCCCAACACCAAGAAGATGGACCTCGAGACCTTCGTCCTCGCCGCCGAGCTCGAGAAGATCGTCGTCGCCGCGAACGCCCGCCTGGGCGAGATGACCGACGGGCGCTTCCTGCTCGAGCATTCCGATGCCCTCGCAGCGCACGGCCGGTCATCCGGGCTCGGCCTCACCGTCATGGACCGCTACACAGGACAGTCCCGCCCGGTGCAGTCCCTCTCCGGCGGCGAGACGTTCCTGGCCTCCCTCGCCCTCGCGCTCGGGCTCGCCCACGTCGTCACCGCCGAGGCGGGCGGAGTCCGGCTGGACACCCTGTTCATCGACGAAGGATTCGGATCCCTCGACCGGGAGACGCTCCACATCGCGTTGCGCCCGCTCGACGAGCTGCGAATCGGCGGCCGTGCCGTCGGCGTGATCAGCCACGTCGAAGTCATGCAGGCCGACCTCCCCGCCGGGATCTTCGTCGAGGCGACCGCCGAGGGCCCCAGCATCATCCGCCAGGACGCCGTCGCGCCCGTCGCCGGCTGAGCCCGCAGACGCCGAA